>CAYIFE010000010.1:8661-10072 GCA_964362605.1 uncultured Candidatus Saccharibacteria bacterium | reverse complement strand
CCCAGCGCCAAAACGGCGACAGTGACTGCAATTGCTTTTTGGTGACGGAAGAATGTGTTGTGCATGTGTGTATGTGTAACTATTCACGCTTCGTATGCCGCTCATAGCGTTTTTTGGGAGACTAAAAGCGAAGTGCAGCCCTCGTTACCAGCCGGAGGCCTGCCTACCGGCAGGCAGGCGCGAGGGCGAAACGGTCTCCTAAAAATCGCTATGAGCGGCATGTGTAGGCAGTGTGAGAAGTTACGTTTGTGTATAGGTTGGTAAATCTTCTATGATCAAGCAGATCGACCCGCCGGCTGTTTTTGTATAGGCAGCCGTGCACTGCGGTTTTTGCTGGTTCCTGTTCGCCATGATACACTGTTGTCATATACTATCAACAGTGATATGTGGATAACTCTGCCTCATGCCCGCTGAAAAACCCACCTTCTCCCTCATATTGTTCAAAGAGCTGCTGCGTAACACGCGGCGGCTTGCGGACATCGTTTGGGCGGACAAAAAACGCGTTGCCGTGCTTCTGGTGATCGTTTTTGTCGTCGCGTCTTCGGCACCGTTTTTGCGCTCCGGTTCGCGGGCGCTGATTATCAACGAGCTCATCGGCTCCGCGCAGACACGCGCGGTCAGTGCCTCGCTTGCGCTTACGATAGTGTTCTGGATCCTCGCGGCGTTTGTTCCGTCGGTGTTCTCGCGCGTGCAGACGTATCTGTCGCGGCGCCTCTGGCTGTATCTCGGCGAAAAATTTGAACTGGACCTGCTTGCCGCCAAGGGGAACATCGACGTAAAGATTCACGAGGATCCCAAACACAACGACCTGTTCACCAAGGTCACCGAAAACGGCGTGTTTCGCGTGCAGAATTTCGTGGACAGGGGATTTTTCCTGTTCCAGAACGTGTTTGAGGTGGTCGTTGCCGCGGTCATCATCGCCGCGTTTGACTGGCGCGTGTTCGTGCTCATCTTTGCCGGTACCGTTCCCGAACTGATTACCGAGGCGAAGCACGGGCACCGCGTGTGGGGCATCTTCAACGCGCGGGCGGAAATTCGCCGGAAGTTTTGGAGTTTCCAGCGGCATTTCAACTGGCTGCCGTGGCTCATTGAGCTCAAGGTGTTCCAGAACACGCGGCACTTTTTGGCAAAGCTCAAGGAACTGTTGCGGGATTTTTTGAGCGAGCAGGAAGCGGTTGAAAGGAAAAACCTCGGGTACAATCTCGCCGCGCTCACCCTTTCGCAGGCGGCCATCGCGGTTGCCATGGTGTGGTTCGTTTTTGAGACGGTGCGTGGCAATATTGCCATCGGCACGTTCACCTTTGCCATTGCCTCCGTGGGCGATTTGCGGCAATCGCTGTCGTCGTTCTTTTCAAACCTCGGCCGCCAGTACCAGGACAGTTTGTTTGTCACCGACGTATTCAATCTGATA
>CAYIFE010000010.1:0-8651 GCA_964362605.1 uncultured Candidatus Saccharibacteria bacterium | reverse complement strand
ACCAGATGAGGCGCCGCACCGTTTCCTCTTGGTATCGCGCGGCCGCGAAGAGGCATCGTACTTCCCGCAGGGAAAACGCCCGAGATTGTCTTTGACCGTGTCAGTTTCTCGTATCCCGGAAGCGACAGGGCCGTGCTCAAGGATTTTTCGCTTGCCATCGCGGCGGGAGAAAAAATAGCTATTGTGGGTGCCAACGGCGCGGGCAAAACCACGCTCATCAAGCTCCTGTGCCGTTTTTACGATCCCGCGGGAGGCGTCATTACCGTCGGCGGGAAAAACATACAGGACATTGATCTGGAAAGCTGGTATCAGCAGTTTGGCGTGCTCTTCCAGGACTACGCGCAGTATCACTTCATGGTCAAAGACGTGATTAAAGTCGGCGACATGGGCGCGCGCGGCACGCCGGAAAAGGTGCGCGCCGCCGCCCAAGCGAGCGAGGCCGATGCGTTTATCGCCGAGTGGGAGAAAGCGTACGAGCAAATGCTTGGCAAGCAGTTTACCGGCGGGGTAGAGCCGTCCATCGGCCAGTGGCAAAAGCTCGCGCTTGCCCGCGCGTTCTACCGCGATCCGCGCGTGTTGATTCTTGACGAGCCGACCTCCTCCATCGACGCCGAATCGGAAGCAAAGATTTTTGAAAAATTGGAACAACTGCCCAAAGACCGCACCGTCATCCTCATCTCACATCGCTTTTCCACGGTTCGCCAAGCCAACCGCATCTGCGTCATTGAAGACGGCCGCCTTGCCGAACTGGGCACGCATGAAGAACTGCTCGCCCTTGGCGGCACCTACGCGCGCCTTTTCAACCTGCAGGCGAGGGGGTATAGGTAAGAACTAAAAACACTGTTCTGTAAAAAATCACTTACTACTTAATGAACGAAAGCAACCACCAATCAAATGAATCACCGCGGGCTAAAGCCCGCGGTGATTCATTATTCTACCATTCGCGCGAATTAGGGAAGGTGGCAACAGCGAAACTCTCACAGCAAGGCGAGGGCTTGGCGAGCGGTTGGGTACGGATGATATTGAAAACTCCAGAGCGGATTGACCCCAATCAGAAAAGAGGGTAGATTAAGAGTGATAAAAATGGTAGTCACGACGACGGGGATCGCCTTCACCACCATCGCTATCGGATTGACCGGTTGCGGTTTGTGGTTTTTGCAGGCGGCGCGGAACACAAACAGATTTGAAAAAGACAAAAAAATCGGTTTTTTGCTAACACTGTTTTTCCTCGGATTTGCGATCGCCAACGGCGCAGTAGGGGTTAGCGGTATTTTCTTTGTGGATTCGCCGCTCGCCATGTATGGGGCGACGGTGGTCAGTAATCTCGCACTCGCCATCCTCTCCGTGTTTGGACCTTATACCGCATATTACATATTCTTTCCAAAAAAATCCGTTTCCCTGCAAATGCTTTCACTGGTCGCGCTGGCATTTCTCACCATTGCTACGACTGTTATCGAACAACCCTGGCCCTTTCTTACCGCACAAAACACCATAGATCCGAACCTGTCACCCTTTCTCTCCCTGTTGATGTTTCTCGTGCTGTTTTTTGGCGTGGGGTCGGCCCTCTACATTTTTACCAGATTGTTTTTGGAAGCGAGTGTCGTTAAAGTGAAAATGCTTGCTCTGATCATCGCGTTGCTTGCACTCGGCGGCGTGGTACATGCGTTCATCCGGTATGTGCTGCTTAGCAGCGCGACGGCCGGTACTCGCAGCTTGTTCCAGGATGTGAGTATTGGGGTCATGGGCGTAGTGTTTTTAACCGCATTTATCATCCAGCCGTTCCTCAAGCGGCTATTTTCAAAGACATGGAAGTAAACGATACGGCTGACCGGAGCTCGTGGCAACCGGTGCGGCTTGGAGTGGCGGGCGGTATTGAAACAGCAATTGCCGCGCTCGTCAGAGAACATCCGGAACTCGCGATTGCCGATCAGTACGAACGCAATCTTGAGGAACTCTTTTTGTTGCGCAACCCGAAGTACCGGTTTGATAGAAACTATCACGCTCATTTTGAGCAGTTCAAGACCGAACACGCAGCCGGTAAGCGATTTGTAGAAGTTGGGGAGTGGTTTTACTTTCCGTGGAAAAACCAAATCGTACACTATCTGCCCGATCCATTGCACCAGGAATTGCGCACGGGGCGCAACAAATTTCTCATTACCACTGATGAGCAGGAGCGGTACTACGGCGCAACAATCGCCGTTGCCGGCATGAGCGTGGGCAGTCACGTTGCGCTCACCATTGCGATGACCGGCGGGGCGCGGCGAATGCATCTGGCTGACCCGGATACGCTCTCCGGCGACAACCTTAATCGCATCCGCAGCGGATTTGCCGAAGTGGGGACCAAAAAGGTGGTGGCGGTAGCACGCCAGATTGGTGAGATGAATCCATATGCCGAACTGCGCGTGTTTGCCGACGGGGTGACAAAAGAAAACATGGAGCAATTTCTAAGCGGCGCCGACGTGCTGGTTGAGGAAATGGATAATCCGGTTATGAAGTTTGCGGTACGCTTGCTCGCGCGTGAGCATAAGATTCCCGTCATCATGGCCGCCGACAACGCCGACGGTATCATCGCAGACGTTGAGCGATTTGATCTTGAACCTGACCGCCCCTTGCTCCACGGCCTCATCGGGGACCGCGCGCCGGAAGATTTTTTGAAAATAGCGCCGCACGACATTCCCCGTGAGATAACCAAGATCGTCGGCCCAAAGCTCGCGCATTTGCGCGCGCTTGATTCGGTGGCGCGCGTGGGCACCGAACTCTACTCGTGGCCGCAGCTCGGCACCGCGGCAACCATGTGCGGTTCGGTGCTTGCATACCTCGCGCGGCGAATAGCGCTACGCGATCCAAAAATCATTTCCGGCCGCTACGAATTTAACCCGGATCCCGTGTTTGAACATGGTTATACCGATGCGGAAACGGTTGCCGCGCGCGCCGCAGAGCGCGCACAAATACTCAAGCAGTTGGGGATTGAGTGAAACGAAGCAAGTCAGATATTGTCTACGAGGAATGGTCTGTTTGATTGCCGGTAACGGACAACAGGTGGATTGTGCGGCCGCGCAGCATGAATTGACCCCAATCGGGAAAGAGGGTAGTGTAAGAGTACAAAAATGGTAATCACGACAACGGCGGTGGCGTTTATAACGTCCTCGTTCGGGCTGGGTCTTTGCGGGTTTCTCTTTTTGCGTGCCTTTCGCAAGATGGGCGGGCTTGCTACGGGCAATAAAGCAAGTTTTCTTTTCCTTGGCCTCATCTTCAGTACCGCGATTCAGCATAGCATAATGGGTTTCGGCAATCTCTTCTTTGCACAATCTTCAACGGCGCTCCAAGGCGTTGTAGTGGTAGCTAACATTTTTCTAGCACTTTCCTCCGCATTCGGAACTTATCTTATATCCTACCTTTTCCTGACAAAGCTTTCTCCTTGGCCAGTTACAATTATTACATCTCTCTTAGGTTTCGCCGTAGTCCTAGCAACTGGCCTCGCGAAATTTTCTCCTTTTGTAGACGTTGGTGGCGGTATCGATTGGAATTTTCCGCATTGGCTTGAAGTACTTATATACCTGCTCGTTTTCGTGAATATTGCTACGCTACTATGTGCTTCTGTAGCGATGTTTTTCCGCTCAAAAAATCCTGCTGTTAGGATCGTTTCTCTTGCACTAATCATAGTAACTTCTCTTGGTCTCATGAACATCTTTTTGCGCTTTATCCTGCTTCCCGCTACCGTTGGGCCTCTTCGGACCCGTTTTTTTGACGTGACACTTATTACCATTGGCCTTGTATTGATTACGGGTCTTCTGATGGCTCCTTTTTTAAGAAAGAGGATCTCTGATTATTGGATGAGTAAAGGAGGGAAAAAAGATATGGAGCCACCCAAATATGTCTAAATTCATCGCAATTACCGGGAACGACCTACGAATACAAGATGTGTATTCGTTAGTTAGCAATCCTTCCTTAAAGGTTAAGGTTACAAAGTCGGCTTTCGAGGCAGTGGAAAAGGCAAATAAGTTTTTAACCCGAAGCTTGGATAAAAAGATTATCTATGGAGTTAATACCGGCTTTGGGCCAATGGCGTCTCACATCGTCGGAAAAAAGCAGTTTGCTGATCTCCAAGAAAATTTGGTTCGTAGCCACGCCGCCGGAATGGGGAAACCGATCCCAGATGAGTATGTCCTCGCGGCCATGGTTGTCCGTCTCAATACTCTCGCGAAAGGTTTCTCGGGGGTTTCTTCGGAGTTAATTAGACAACTACAAACGTATGTTAATCACCGGATTCTTCCGATTATTCCCGAACATGGTGCGGTCGGAACGAGTGGCGACCTTACCCAGCTTGCTCACATCGCTCTCGCTCTCATGGGCGAAGGAGAGGTTTCTTTCAAAGGGAAACGCCAAGCAACAGCGGTGGTGCTAAAGAGTTTGCAGATAAGACCCTATAAGCTCAAGCCGAAAGAGGGACTATCTTTAATCAATGGAACTTCAGTTATGGCGGGAATTGCGGCATTGGTATGCATGGAATCGCGAAGGGTAGTTACCCTAGGAGTGAAGACCGCGGCCTTTTCATTGGAGCTTGTGCATGGTTTTTCTGACGGCATTTCGGAAAGATTACAAAGTTTGCGCCCTCATCCGGGCCAAGTTGCAATCGCGAAGGTAATGAGAAACATTCTTGCTTCCTCGCGATTGCTACGGGATCGAGCTGCGTTTCAGAAGATGTTTGAGGTAAACGATGATGTACATAAGATACCGGCGGAAGTACAAGAAGTTTACTCATTGCGTTGCGTCCCACAGATTTTAGGGCCGGTTTACGACATTCTTGAAAAGGTGAGCAGGGAAGTGGAAGTAGAATTGAACGCAGTGACGGACAACCCAGTTATAGATTGGAAAAGCAAAAAGTTTCTGCACGGCGGGAATTTTCACGGCGACTATATCGCTGCCGGCATAGATCAACTGAAAGCTTCTTTAATAAAGTTAACCATGCTTTCGGAGCGGAGGATAAATTTCTTCTTGAATCGAAGTATCAACAAATATTTCCCCCCGTTTATGAATTTGAAGAAGCTCGGTTTTAATCTTGGATTGCAAGGTCTCCAATTTGTTGCCACCTCAACCACGGCTCAGAGTCAGACGTTTGCGTTCCCGCATCATATCCATTCCATCCCGACCAATGCGGACAATCAAGACGTGGTTAGTATGGGAACCGACGCGGCGCTCTTAGCCGCAAAAGTCATAGAGAACGCCTATATACTGCTTACCATAGAATTGGTAACGTTGGCCCAGGCGGTGGATTTCCTCGGCGAGCGAGAAAAGCTTTCCCACTCCTCAAAGGAAATGTTTGACGAGCTGCGCCGTATTTTCCCGAAGGTTACTGACGACAGGGTGATCACTGGAGAGTTGGAATCGGCGCTCGACTTTCTGAAAAAAGTTTCAATCCTCGATGTTTGAGAGTAAACTAGCGGAATGAGTCCAAGTATTATTTTTCCAGACTATGATAGTTTATGAATCGCGTTCCCTCTAGTGCTCTCGCCCTGTTTCGCATTGCAAGTACGCAAGTGCCGGCGTATCGGGATTTTCTTAAGCGGAATAAAGTAAAACCAGAACAGGTTAAATCCTACGAGGATTTTTTGAAATTGCCCGTCACTGATAAGAAGAACTATATACAGAAATATCCACTTCGAGAGATCTTCCCTAAGGGAGAAATTCCTCCACTCGCATACGCGAGTTCTGGCTCCTCGGGAGTAGCCACGTTTTGGTTCCGTGGTGACAAGCAAGAAAAAGTTGGTGGAGATATTCATGAACGAATTTTCCGGGATATTTTTAACATTAAGAAAGAAGATCAGACGCTCGTTATCATTTGTTTTTCAATGGGCGTATGGATTGCAGGTAATTTTACCCTTGCGGCTTGCAGAGAAGTGTCTCGACGCGGCTACCACTTAACTACCATTACACCAGGCCTTGAGAAAGAAGATATCTTCTACGCACTCAAGAATCTGGCGTCACTTTTTAAAAATGTCATCATCACCGGCTACCCACCTTTTCTTATGGATGTTGCGGTAGAGGCCTCAAAGCGTGGCATTAGATTTGGATCCAATGTTTTTGCTATAACCGCAGGAGACAAATTTAGCGAAGAGTGGAGAGATACATTTCTTGGTTTCCTAGAAACTTCGGATCCATCGCGTATTGTAAGCGTTTATGGTGCAGCTGATGCTGGAGTCCTCGGTTATGAAACACCGATTAGTATCAAGATTCGCAGAATGGCCCTTACACATCAGGGTCTCTACAAAGCTTTGTTTGATGGAGAAACTGTTCTTCCGGCGCTAGTACAGTACGATCCCAAGCAAATATTCTTTGAATCAAAAGGATCAGAGCTTGTATTCACCGTCAATGCCGCGGCTCCGCTGATTCGATACAATATTCATGATGAAGGTAAAATCATTTCTTTAGGAGATGTTAGAAAGATGCTAGGTGAAACTGGATTTATGAAGCAAATTTCCCAAACCCTATTCAAAGAATGGAATTTACCGTTCATCGTCAAGAAAGGAAGAAGTGATGTAGCTGTCACTTTCTACGCTATTAACATCTACCCAGAGACGATTAAGATTGCACTTGATACAAAAAACGTAGCCGGTTTAGTAACCGGTCAATTCTTTGTCTACAATAAAGACGTCAATAACAATAAAACACAGAAATTGTATATCCAAGTCGAGCTTGCTGATGGTATCAGGCCAAGAGAAAAGTATTCAGTAGCGATTCAGAGAAGCATCATCGATACCTTCCGAAAATTGAGTATTGAATACCGAAAACTCTATTCGGTCATTGGTGTGCGCGCGGTACCAGCCGTTAATTTAGTTGCCTACGGTTCAAAAGAGTTTCAACGAAAAGGGATAAACGGAATACTTAATATCAAAGGGAAAAAACCAAGAGTAGTTATCTAAACTAGGTTTCACATTAAGTTTCGAGAATAAGAAACTGGTATGACTTCTCTAAAGATTATAATTTCGACAACTTCCATTGCTTTCATTCTTCTTTCTATCGGCCTCGCATTTTGCGGGTACCTCTTTTTGAGGGCTTTTCGAAAAGGTGATGGCTCCCAAAGTAAAATCGGTCTCTTGGTTAGTATGCTGTTTCTTGGCTTTGCTTTTCAAACAGGCGTTATTCTTGGCGGTGGGACTGCTTTCTTTGCAGGGAATCCAACAGGACTTTTCTTTGTTTTGATAGCTGCGAATTCTTTCCTGACTCTTATAGCGATGTTTAGCATTTATGTTGCATACTATATTTTCGCGCCTCGGACATCACCCGTGCCAGTGATCGTTCTTACAGCAATGATTGGTATCGCATCTGTGATTCTTCAAATTATCACTCACCCACAACCACACATTACTCCGCAGGGCGGTGTCGATTGGGGTATGAGTTTTTTGCTTTCACTCCTTACATTTTATCTTCTTTTCATTAGCATCGGTTCTCAAGCGTATATTTTCATCAAACTATTTTTCAAAGCCGCAACGCGGCAGATTAAACTCCTTTCATTTCTCTTTGGAACCATTGCGACTATTGGCATTCTGGTTCAGTTTGTACAATTTGTAGTTCTTTACAGGGTTTCCACGGATATCCGAATTCGAGTGTATGATGTTGGTACGGGGTTACTTGGCGTTGGTCTCATTATCGCCATCGTTTTGCTTTCTTTGCTTTTTAGGAAGCGATCGGTGGTGGATAAGGAGAAAACGTCATAAACATCAAAAGAAACGTGAAAGAAAACTACGCGGCGTGGGGGGTAAAAATCGAGGATTTTTTTAATCAAAAGTCGGAATTGGATAAGCTAAAATTTTTGATTAACTTCGCCATTCTCGCGCCCTCCGGTCACAACAGCCAGCCGTGGGAGTTTTCTGTCGAAGGGAACACCATTTCGCTGTGGGTGAATAAAGATCGTGCTCTCGCGCAAAGCGACCCGGAGCGGCGGCAGCTTTTGATCGCGATGGGGTGTGCTTTGGAAAATCTATTGATTGCCGCCGACTACTATGGTTTCGAGTCAGAAGTCCGATATTTCCCGATCGAGAACCACGATTTAGTCGCTCGCGTAGCGTTGGAAGCGACCGGAAAAACCAGTGGCAACAGAAAGCATCTGATTTTCCAGATACCAAAGCGTAGGACCAACCGCGGGAAGTATCTCTCCACTCCGCCACCACAGGATTTTCTCGAGGAGATCAAGCGTCTGGATTCGGAACTGGAAGTGGCGGTGGTTTCTGGCGAACCGGCGAAAACCGCAATTGCCGACCTTGCAGTCGCGGCGCAAATAGAGGCGATGGAAAGCGACAGTTTCCGCGAAGAATTGTCGCACTACATTCGGTCGAACTTCACCCGTCGCCACACCGGCATGCCGGGATTTACCCTCGGTATCCCGGCGCCGGTTTCCCTGATCGCACACCACCTTATTAAACATGTTAATCTTTCTAAGAAGACGAAAGACAAAGACGAAGATTTACTGAAACGACACACGCCAGCATTTATGATTTTGGCGGTTCCGCAGGATACTGAAGTGTATCGGATAAGAGCCGGGCGGCTCTTTGAGAGGATCTGGCTGATGGCAACGCAGCGGGGACTAAGTTGTTCTCCATTAGCCGCCCCCGTGCAGACCAGCGACTACTATTTACATCTAAAGAAGATTCTGC
>CAYIFE010000009.1:0-10373 GCA_964362605.1 uncultured Candidatus Saccharibacteria bacterium | reverse complement strand
GCCATTCTTAAAAAGACCACGGTCGCGCATGCGGCGTATGCATCGGGCATCCGACATCCGAAATCTGACATCCGAATATCCGAACGTCATCGGCACCGCTACGAGGTAAACCCCGAATACATTGACCGCCTGCAAAAGCGCGGACTGGTGTTTTCGGGCTACTCAAAAGACCTCCGATTGATGGAAATTTTGGAACTCCCGCGCGACAAGCATCCGTTCTTTCTCGGCACCCAGTTCCACCCCGAACTGAAAAGCCGCCCCCTTGCCCCACATCCGCTGTTTACCGCGTTCATGAAGGCGGCTGCCCAAACCCGCAAGTGAGGGAAAGTGCGCTATACTTTTTTTATGCGCTACCTAAGCGCGGCTGACCCGAAAGAATTCCAGGGCAAGACCTGTCTCCTGCGGGTGGATTTTAATGTTGAAAACCGGAAGGAGGATTTCCGGCTGTTTGCGGTACTGCCAACTATCCATTGGCTACTGCGCGCGGACGCGAAAGTGGTGCTTTTGAGCCATCGGGGACGCCCCGAGCAAACGTTTCAAGTTTCAAATCTCAAGTTTCAAGTTAGCCCGGATGAAACGCTGAAGATCATCATTCCGTTTTTGAAGAATCATCTAAAAACACCCGTGAAGTTTTTTCCGAATTTAGACGTCAAAAAAATCAACCGCGCCACCAAAAAAGCCGCGCCCGGCAGTTTGTTTCTGGTTGAAAATCTGCGGTTGTTTGCGGGCGAGACAAACAACGACCCTGCGTTTGCGCAAACGCTTTCCCAACTTGGAGAAATATACGTGAGCGACGCATTCTCCGTATGCCACCGCGCCCATGCTTCGGTGGCCACTCTGCCAACCCTTCTGCCATCGTATGCGGGACTGCTTTTGGAACGGGAAGTGCGCTCGCTGACACGCGTTTTGAATACACACGAAAAACCGCTCGTCCTCATCATCGGCGGTGCGAAGGCATCGGATAAGATCGGCGTGGTGGAACATTTTCTGCCCAAAGCCGATGCGATTCTGGTCGGCGGAGCGGCGGCAAACACGTTTTTGAAAGCACGGGGGGACGACATCAAAAGTTCACACTACGAACCGGCGATGGCAGACCATGCGCGGTCGCTCCTCCATCACCATAACATCATTCTGCCAACCGATTTTGTGGAGCACGAAGAAAAGTATCTGGACATCGGCCCGGAAACCGTCAAAGCGTTTGTGAAAAAACTAAAAGCGGCGAAGACAATAGTATGGAACGGGCCGATGGGCATGTTTGAGGACGGGCGGTTTGCTGCCGGATCGCGCAAACTCGCGCGCGCCATCGTCAAGACGCATGCGTTCACGCTCGCCGGCGGCGGCGAAACAACGCAACTCATCACAAAAATGAAACTTGGCCACAAGTTTAGTTTCCTCTCAACCGGCGGCGGGGCGATGCTCGCGTTTCTGGCAGGCAAAAAACTGCCGGGGATTGAGGCACTGTCGTAAAACGATGACAAAGGACAATGACTATGACAGAATAAGCTTGCTGTCATCGTTATAGTCATAGTTATTGTTATCGTTCTCTATGAAACCCACTGTTGTTCTCTATCATAACGACTGCCCCGACGGCTTTGGCGCTGCGTGGGCGGCGTGGAAGAAGTTCGGCAGCCGCGCCGCCTACCTGCCGGCGTTTCATCAACAACTGCCCGATCCCGCCATCAAAAACCGGGAGGTATATCTTGTTGACTTTGCCTATTTTGGCGATGAACTCAAACGTTTTGTCGCGCGAAATACATCGGTGGTTATCCTTGACCACCACATCAGCGCTAAACCGCATGTAAAACTCGCGACCGAGCACCGCTATGCGGACAACCATTCCGGCGCGGTACTGGCGTGGCAATACTTTCACCCCGGCAAGAAGGTCCCTCTGCTTTTGCGGTACATAGAAGATACCGATCTGTGGAAATTCAAGCTGGCGCACGCAAAGGAGTTTTCCGCCGCCATCCAGCAAGTGCCCTATACTTTTGCCGCATATGAAAAACTCGCAAAGGAATTTGAAACGGCTTCGGGAAGAAAGGCACTTCTGGCAATCGGTGCAATTGTGCTCGCCTATGAGGACGCACAGATCAAAAAACTAATCGCTTTGGCCGAAGAAGCTGTTTTTGAAGGCCGGCGCGCGGGCGTGGTAAATTCTCCTCTCTTTCAATCGCAAATAGGACATGCCCTGTATGATGGCGGGTATCCGGTGGCTATTGTGTGGTCAAAACAAAACGGGCATATTCGGGTCTCACTGCGCTCAAGCGGAACGGTAGACGTTTCCAAACTCGCTGAAAAGTATGGCGGCGGCGGGCACAAGGCCGCGGCGGGATTTAAGCTGTCCGGCGACAAAAAACTGCCATGGCGATATACTAAAAGGCGTCCATGAAAGACAAGCTTTTTGCCGACAGCAAACTGCTGATTTACACCGACGGCGGGGCGCGGGGCAATCCCGGCCCGGCCGCTATTGGCTATGTCGTGGGAAGTAAAAAATACGGCGAGGCGATAGGAAATACGACCAATAATGTCGCCGAATACAAAGCCGTTGTCGCGGCGCTCAAAAAGGCAAAACAACTTTTGGGCAAAGCAGAATTGCGCAAAACCGACGTGGAAGTCCGCATGGACAGCGAACTGGTATGCAAACAAATGAACGGACAGTACAAGATATTGGAACCGGAACTGCAAAAATATTTTATAGAGATCTGGAATCTCAAGCAGGATTTTAAATCAGCGGTGTTCACCCACATTCCCCGCGAAGAGAATAAAGAAGCAGATCGGATGGTAAACGAGGCATTGGATGGAGTCGTTCCAGCCAGCGCATCGCCTTCACGCCTGCTATAGCGTGCATCCGTCATATGAAATGGATTCCCGATCAGGTCGGGAATGACAAAAAAGTATTGAGCTGGATTCCCGCCGGAGTTTACACGCGCGAAAGCGAATGCGAGAATGACAACTGTCATTATCGGACTTGATCCGATAATCCAGCACCATGTTGTAAAATATTTCCGTTTGTGCTATACTAACCCTTGGTTGGTAACCAAGACGGCTACTTCGACGTCAGAAGTCGGAGAGGAAAGTCCGGACACCCACCCTAAAAAGGTAAACAGGTAGCGGGTAACGCCCGCCGGTACAAGTCCGGTTGTCGCAAGACATTCGGACAAGGCAGAGGTGCGAACAGTGACGGTCGCCAACGCAAGACGGCGACAGGCCCTATCCCAAGCTAGAAGGCCTAATCTCACCATAGGGATAACAAAGTGAGGGTGAAACGGCAAAATCCTTACCCGGGTGCAAGGCCGTACTCTGGAGGACTGGTAACTGGTTACTGGCAATCCAGTTTGTGCCGCTATAGGTGGACAGTAATGTTCATCACAGATAAATTGCCGTCTCGTCCTCCCTAGCTTTAGCGAAGGAGGGTAGACAGAATCCGGCTTATTGGTTATCGGCTACAAAACCCCCATACGGGGGTTTTGTATTCGCGAAAACCGTCTCGTACCAGTTTCACCTTGACACATAGAAGATATATGTGTATACTGCGTTAGCAGTAATGGTGCTGCTTTGCATCGGAGAAAACCCGTGCAGGAGTTCAAGCGGAAGCCGATGGCTCCGCAGAAGATGTCGGTCGGATGGGTCTACGCGAGCTATTGTTGCTCGTGCGACGCCAACCCGCGGCGATGGCTGTCTCGCGAGCGCATGGCTTCCGTCAACGCGAAGAAAAAGACCCTACGCTCGCACCGTACCGGAATTCGCCGGTAAGTGAACAGTACCTATACAACCAGATCCCCTCTCCTACTACGGAGGAATCCCGTGCACTTCCTTTTCGTCCTCATCGCGCTCGCGGCGTTTCAAGGAAAGCCCGCAAGCTCACCGGCTTCCCAACCGGCGCCGCGGGTTGTCCGCATGAAGGTGACGGCCTACTGCCTGTGCCAGAAGTGCTGTGGCAAGTGGGCCGCCGACAAGGTCAGAAAAACCTCCACTGGCGACGACGCTACGATCTACGACGGCGTTGCCGCTGATCCGAAGTTGCTCCCCTACCGCACGCGCCTGAACATTCCTGGCGTGGGCGTGAAGGAGGTAGACGACACCGGCGGCGCAATGCGCCAGTCGGCCAAGAAAAACGTCACCCACATTGACGTCCGGATGCCCTCTCACCAAGAGGCGCTGAAGTTCGGCGTCAGGTGGCTGGATGTTACAATGCTCCCGTCCTCACACTCCGCGCAAGGAGAACGCAGATGACCGAGCACGACCCCTCGGCGCGCCGCGCGCCGAGGGGTTTTTCATTCCCCACTTACCTTTTGGATAATAATCGGCGCGCGATCGGTTTCGCGCGCGAAGAGGTACCCCAACCCGAAACTGACCGTGCCCACGAGGAACAAGAGTGCGGCAAGTGCGGCCTCACGGCGATGTGTTTTCAGCCATTCCATACCGTTATTCTGCTTCCTCTCGGCGCCGTTTTGCAAGCGCTTGTTCCATAATTGCGATCACGACTTTCAGTTCCGCCTCGGTTACCTTTGCCAGCGGACTCCGCCGTTTCTTCTGATCATCGTCGTAATCCGCAGTCAACCGATCGGTGGGATTCAGCTTACTGTCATCGCTTCCCGGTTTTTTCCCCCTTGTATCCAATGTTTCACTGCGGTAGTGGAGCATTTCATTTCCCTCCAGGGCGTACATGGTTTCCAGGTACGTGCCTTTCCTAAGTTTCTTTTTGAAATCAACCATGGTCGCGGACGCGGGTTCTTCAACGGGGTTTTTGCCGGACGGATGAAACGGCTCCCACATCACGTTCAGCTTTCTGCCGTCGGGGAGGTCATAGGCGCGGAGGAGACCGCCAAAACCCGAGTCAACGCCGCCTTGCGCCAATTCTCCCGCCACGAAGTCAAACCGCGCCTTTGTTTTTTGCGATGCCTCTTGCAGTTCCTGATCGCGCTCCGGCGGTCGTTCGGACATAGGAGTACTTTCTAGATATTAAAGTATGTATCCCAGGCGTCAAATAGCTCCTTAGTGGCGTATAAGTCGCCGACATTGTAACGGGCGATGTCAAGATACTTCTTTTTTTTGAACAAATCACCCACGTCGTCGCCGGTCACTCCGCCGCTCTTGGGACTCTTGATACCGAGCGCCCTGCACCACAGGTGCAGGCCTCCCGTGCGGCGCGTAGCGCCGTAGAAGGTGAGCTGATCAAGGAGGTCTATATGGATGGCGTCGGCGTGCTGTTGGTAGATATAGCGGCCCGCCATGAGATTTTTGGTCGGGCGAACGCCGTGCACCGCCGAACGCGTCGTCAAAAACGGCGCATCAAACCCGCGCCCGTTGAACGTGATGAATACCTGGTAGCGCGCGGCCACGTCCCAGAACCGCCGGACGATCTCCTTCTCCTCCATTGACTCGTACGAAACGCCGTCTTCTTCGGCGCGCTTTGCCGCAACGCCGGGCGATTGGTAGTAGACGCCTGTTTTGCCGGTTTCCACGTCAAGCATACCCAGAGCGACGATTTGCCCCGTGAGCGGTGAAAAGCCCAAACCCTGTTTGAGGTCATCAAGCATCACCTTGTATTCGCGCTCGTCGCCGGCTTCGTGCTCAATCCAACGCGTGAGCGAATCCTGCGTGGTTTTATCCAGCGTTTCAAAATCTTCGCCGACGGTTTCTATGTCAAACACGAGCCGTTTCTGGGTTGACGCCATAGGGGCAAGTATACTATACTGGTTTCCACTATGACTATGACCATGACAATGACACGAATTCCCCTGTCATCGTCATTGTTATCGTCATCGTAATTTCCTATGGCACATACTAAATCAGGCGGTTCAACTAAACTCGGGCGCGATTCGCGCTCAAAGCGGCTCGGCATAAAGGTGAACAACGGCCAAGCGGTAGGCGCAGGCGAAGTCATCGTCCGCCAGCGCGGGACGGCGTTTGTCGCCGGCCGCAACGTCCGCCGCGGCGGCGATGACACCCTCTACGCCGGCATACCCGGCACGGTGCGCATCGCATCCCGCATGAAAGAGAATTTTGACGGTTCGCGACGGGGTATCAAGCGTGTTACAGTTGTCCCGCTATTGTAACGCGAATCACCGCGCGCATTCCTCCGTCAAGACCCACCTCAACCTCGTGTGTCCCTAATTTTTTGAGCGACTTTTCAAGCAACGGGACCGCGCCGGCAAACCCTTTCTGCGCGAGCAGGCGCGCGATGTCGTCGGCTGACACCGAACCAAATACCTCTCCCTTCGCCCCCGTCTTTACCGAAAACTCCAGCGACATTTCTTTCAGTTCTTCCGCCGCTGTCTGAACGTCCGCTGCATGTTTTTTCTGGTGCGCCTCCCACGCATTCTTTTCCTGGGCGGCTCTATCGTCGTAGACGCGCGCGAACCCCTTCACAAGCAAAAAATTACGCGCGTAGCCGTCGCTGACGTTTTTTACTTCCATCTTTTTCCCGACACCGCGCACGTCAGCCAACAGGAGAACTTTCATACGGTTATGGCGGTATTAGTACTGGATTCCCGCCTCCGCGGGAATGACATTAGTCTTTTTTCTTTATGATCTCCCCTCGCAACACCTCCACAGCTTTCTCCATCTGCGGATCCTTGCCCTTTTTTGCGTCTTCTTCGGTGAACTTTACCTCGTGATCGGGCGTAATACCTTTTTTATCAATCACCTCCCCGTTGGGACGGACCCAGTTGGCAACGGTTATTTTAAGCTGGGAACCATCACGCAAGGGCTGAAGCTCCTGCACCGTGCCTTTGCCGAAGCTTTTTTCTCCCACAATGGGAATGCCGCGGTTGTCATGCAGGGCGCCAGCGAGAATCTCCGATGCCGAAGCCGAACCTCCGTTTACCAGCACCACCATCGGCAGTTTTGAGAGCGAACTGTTGTTGTTTGCGCGGAATACCTTGTCCGGCCCGGTGCGGAAATGTTCAGAGGTGACGATCTCGCCCTTTTTCAAAAACCAGCCGGCGAGATGGACCGCTATCTCCAGATAACCGCCCGGATTATTGCGCAGATCAAGCACCATGCCGTCCACGCGGTTTGTGAGCGCATTTACCCCCGGATCGTAGAACGACAGCGCGGCTTTTTCGTTGAAATTGTAGAGCTTGACGACCATGATGCCGTCCTTTATTTCCCAATCCAGCGACGGCACGTTTATGGTCTGACGCGTGATCTCAAAATCTTTTGTATCTTTCCACTCGCCGCGCAGGATAGAGAGCGTTACGACGGTTCCGATGGGGCCGCGGATCTTTTTCACCGCTTCACTCACGGAAAGGCCGGCGGTGAACGCATCGTCTATCTTGATTATCTTGTCGCCGCTCTTAATACCGGTTTTTTCCGCCGGCGAACCCTTGAGCGGCGAGATGACGACGAGCTGGTCGTTCTTGATGCCTATTTCCGCTCCGATACCGCCGAACTCGCCCTTAATATCCTCTTCAAACTTCTTTGAATCCTCCGGCGGAAGAAACGCGGTGTTCGGGTCCTTGAGCGCGGCGGTCATGCCCCCTATGGCCCCGTAGATCAATTCTTGGTCTTTGACGTCCGCGCCATGCAGGTGCTCGTCTTTGAGTTTTTTCCACACGTCCCAAAACAACCCAAAGTCCGCGGTGACGTCGTCATCGCCGATATTAGTGATCCCTTTGACGAGGATCGTGTTCGGCTCCGCCGTGCCCAGCCGATAGCCGACATAAAACACGCCGGCAACGATGACGGCCAGCGCGACGATGAGCGGTAAAAATATCTTGAGCCGCTTGATGGCGTTTGTCTGCATGGTATGTGTTTATTCTACTATGCCCGCACGCAAACGCAACATGAGCGCGCGCCGGTTGCGCCGCGCACAATTTTCGGCTACCCTGCTCACATGGATTCGGTGAGCAAAACATCACAGCACTATCTTGCCACGCTCGCCGAACGCGCCAAGTCGTCACGCATTCTCTATTCGCACCAGTCAATCGGCCTGGAGCTTGCCGAACTGCTCGGCGACCGCCCGCATAAATCGCTCTACATAAAACTCGCGAAAACGCGCGATGCTGACACGCTTTTGCGACTCGCCAAAAGCATCGTTGAGCTCCGAAACGTGAAAAATCCCGCAGCGTATTTTATGACCATGCTCGGCGAACGGCACACAACCCGCACGAAACGATCAAAAAATACATAAATTACCCACGTTCCCTTTTCCATTTGCGTTATTAGAGATTACTCTCTATGAATATCGTCACGATCGCGGAAAAGAAAGACGAAAAGTTCCTGCGCAGGAAAACGGCGCCGGTTGATCTCGCCTCGTTTGATAAAAAAACTTTGCGCGCGCTCGTGAGAGATATGAAACAGATCATGCGACGCGCCGACGGCGTCGGTCTTTCTGCCAATCAAATAGGACTCAATATGCGCCTGTTTGTCGCCGAGATGCCTGCGCAACAGGGCGAAGGCAACAAGTTTTACGTCATCATTAATCCGGAAATCGTCAAAACATCTTTACGCGTCGTCCCGATGGAGGAGGGGTGTTTGAGCGTGCCGCAGATGTTCGGCATGGTTGACCGTCCGGATAGAATCACCATTGCCGGCTTTGATGCAAATGGCAAGCGCATCAAAATAAAGGCGTGGGGATTTCTCGCCCGCGTATTCCAGCACGAGATTGACCACTTAAACGGCGGTCTTTTCATTGACGCGGCGAAGGGACTGCACAAAATAGAGAGTAGCAAATAGGAAGTAGGAAGTAGCAAAAAACACATGAAATACGTCTTTTGGGGAACACCGCGGTTTGCGGCGATTGTTTTGGAAAAATTGCTCGCCGCCGGCATACCGCCGGTTGTCGTGGTGTGCAATCCCGACCGGCCGGTGGGCAGAAAACAGGTGATCACCGCGCCGCCGGTAAAGGAGCTGATGAGGAAGTATGAGGTACGAGATACGAAGTACAAAAATGTAAAAATCTTACAACCGGAAAATCTTGCCTCTTACCTCCTACCTCTTACTTCTCTAAAACCAGACCTCTTCATCATCGCCGCATACGCAAAGATTATTCCGAAGGAGATCCTCGCCATCCCCCGCCTGGGCACCATCGGCGTACATCCGTCGCTACTGCCAAAATATCGCGGCGCGACGCCTATTCAATCGGCAATTTTAGCCGGTGAAAAGGAAACCGGCGTGACGCTGTTTTTGGTGGATGAGAAGGTGGATCACGGCTCGCTGTTAGCGAGCCGGACATACGAGGTACGAGGTACGAGGTACGAACAAGCAGAGGGCGATCTGGCACGATTAGGAGGAGAACTGCTTGTTGAAATCTTGCCGGAGTTTGTGGCAGGAAAAATAAAACCGGTTGAACAGGATCACGCGCAGGCGACGGTCACAAAAAAGTTCACTTCGCAGGATGGGTTTGTGGAGCCGGCCGATCTCGCACGCGCCCAAACCGAGGGCGGAGAAATCGCCACACAGATCGATCGCAAAATCCGGGCATTAAATCCAGAACCGGGGGTGTGGACAAACGTTTCCTCACGTTATTCTCAAGTTCTTGAGAACATTGGAATAAACCCTGCGCGGGGCGAAAAAAGAGTGAAACTTTTGGAAACAAAAATTGTAGACGGCAAGCTCAAGCTGTTAAAAATCCAACGTGAGGGCGGGAAACCGCAGAAGTTGACAGATAAGTGATTGATTTGCTATACTATTCCCTAGCAATCAACCGATGAGCGGTTGATTTGAAAAAGAGACCGGAGCAATTCAGATGACGACGAAAGACAATCAGTTCTTCGGGCTTCCGCTTCGTGATGGCAGAAAAAGAACGATGTTGCAAGTCGGTGATGAAATCGTCTTTGCCGTGCGCCCACATGGTTGTGTTGTCACAGTCACTGTTTTGCGGAACGAAAAAACCCTTGGTTTGTTGTATAAAAACATACAACGAAAATACCAAGGTCCCCTGGGGGGACCGCTCATGCAGGGGGCCCAGAACGTAGTGTATATTCTTGGATTCGCATTCGGATACCAATTCCGATATTGCGAGGGAAAAACAATCTTCGGAGATCACTATAAGCGCGAGCAGTTTTGCTGTCGGATGTCATGGGAGGTCATTAGTCAACCTTAAGGGTTGGGGTATCCCCCGTCGCGACCGAAGCCAGTGAAAGTCAAGTCACGCCCCCCGAATCCCCTCTCCGCCACGGTGGAGCGGGGATTCAGCATTTTTGCTATGATTGAGGCGTGAACCGCTTCTTTCTCTTACTTCTTACCACGTACTTCTTATTTCTTATCTCCGCGGCGCCGGGCGCCGCGTTTGCCCACGGCAGTAACTATGTTGAGTTCGCGCCGGATGCGGATACCTCGGTCGCGGTAAGCGCGGTGCAAACGCCGGCACAGCAATTTGAGCCGCACAACGATCACCTTTCCGGCTTTGACGTGTGGATAGACAATCA
>CAYIFE010000008.1:0-11730 GCA_964362605.1 uncultured Candidatus Saccharibacteria bacterium | reverse complement strand
TGAAAATTGCGACGAGATGAAGAGCATGTCGCCCCCGCCGAGCAGTTTTTCGGCGCCGGCCATGTCTAATATCGTGCGCGAATCAATCTGGCTGGCGACCTGCAGGGCCACCCGGGTAGTGATGTTGGCCTTGATGAGCCCGGTGATGACCTCTACCGACGGGCGCTGGGTGGAAAGCAGGAGGTGAATGCCGGTCGCGCGCGCCATCTGCGCCAGGCGCACGATGGAGCCCTCTATTTCGCGGCCGTAGGTTGCCATGAGATCCGCCATTTCATCCACAATCACCAACACGTAGGGGATGGGCTCGGCGCTGTTTTTGTTGTAGCTTTTCAGGTCCCGCGCGCCGGCTTTGAGCAATACGTCGTACCGGCGCTCCATTTCGCTTATGGCCCAGCGGAACACGCCCACTGCCTTTTTTGGTTCGGTGATCACGGGCGCGACAAGGTGCGGCAGGCCGTCGTAAATGGAAAGCTCCACCCGCTTGGGGTCAATGAGGGCGAGCTTGAGCGCGTCCGGGCCGTTCTTATACAAAAGCGAGATGAGGATGCTGTGGATGGCGATTGACTTGCCGCTACCGGTACTGCCGGCGACGAGCAGGTGCGGCATTTTTTCAATGTCGGTTATCACCGGTTCGCCGCTCACGTCCCTGCCGACGATAAAGCCCAGGGGTCCGGAACCGGAAAACTCTGGGTAGGCCATCAAACTGCCGAGGCGCACGACAGCCGCCGCCTTGTTGGGCACCTCAATGCCGACGGCGGGCTTGCCCGGAATGGGCGCCTCAATGCGGATGGGGTGCGCGGCGAGGGCGAGCGCGAGGTCGGGGGAGAGTGCGGTGATGCGCGCCAGTTTGACGCCCTCGGCGGGCTTTAGTGTGTAGCGGGTGACCTTCGGCCCGATGTTTATCTCGCCCATCTCCACGGGAATGCCGAAGCTTTCCAGCGTGCGTTTGATGATGTTGGCGTTGGCGCGCAGGTCGCCCGCCATCGGTTTTTCAATGCCGGAGTTTAGCAGAGAGAGCGGCGGAGCGATGTAGTGCGAGGCGACCGCCGGCAAACGCTTCACCGGTACGGCAAATGCCGCCCGCGCCGGTTCGGCGATGACAATATCGTCATCAATAAATTTTTCCTCTTCCATTTTTTCTTGTGCCGACGGCTTCTCCTCCCGCGCTTTTATCGGTGCCTGCGGGATGTCGGCGATGACCGGTTCTATTTCTGCGCCGCTTTCTTCGCCCTCCTCGTCATCTTCGTTCTCATCGGCGCGCCGCGGCGCTAGACGCAGGGAAACATTGAAGGTAACGAGGAGCGAGATGATGATAAATGTTCCTAAAATGACCAGCGATGCTATCGTGCCAAACGGCGTCTCCACGAGCCCGACCAGGTTTCCCACCCAGCCGCCGTCACGGGGGAATACAACGTCTATAAAGCCGAGGCCAAACAACACGACACCGAGGGCGCCGACGAACACGATAGCCGAAAACCGCTTCTCCCGTGTGAGCAGGAACATCAGCGCCATCAAAAGGGCGACGGCGGGCAGGAGGTAGTACCCCCAGCCGAAGAGAGCGTCAAGCGCGCGGAAGAGCACCCGGCCTGCCGGACCGGCCTGGTCCAGCCGCGATAAGATCAATAAAGAGGAAAACGCGAGCAGGAGTATCGCGGCGATGCTCTTTTTTGTTTCCGCATTGACGCGGTCAAGATCAATGAATTTTTTTACCTTGCGCAAACCGCTCTCCCGCTTGGATTTCATGGGAATTGGTATCAATATAGCATAAAGGCATGAAAAGAATCTTTACGGTACCGTGCGTCCTGCTGATCCTTATGTTTGCGCTTGTGGCGCTTGCTCTGCAGTTTCGGACGCCGAACATCGCCGACCCGGACGGCTTCTATCATTTCCGGCATGCGCAAATAATGCGTGAGCAGGGAGTGTTTTCAAGCGCATTCCCGTGGGCGCAGTTTTCCGAAATCAGCGAAACATCCGCCGACCTCTGGTATGGGTTCCACGTTTTGCTCATGCCGTTTACCTACCTTGTGAGCGAACCGGTTGCCATAAAATTTGCCGGTGCGGCGGGGGCGTTCGCCCTGCTCATGCTGGTGTGGGCCGCACTCCGGAAACTAAAGGTAAAAGGCGCGGCGCTGTGGGCACTGCTCTTTATCATCGCCACGCCCGACATACCGTTTCGCATCGCGATGACGCGGCCGCACGTGCTCTCCCTCGGTCTGATGCTCTTTATCTTTGCGGCCACCCTGGAAGGTTCGCCGTGGGCGGTTGCGGTTGCCGCGATGCTGTTTGCGTCGCTGCATCTTTCGGTCGCCTGGATCCCCGTCGTGGTCATCGGCGTTATTCTGTTTTTCTCTCTTGTACATAGAGCGCATGTGCCGTGGAAGCATGTGCTCGGTATGAGCGCGGGGTTGCTCGCCGGCATGCTCGCGCGGCCGAATCCCGCCGGCGGGCTCCAGCTTGCCTATACGCAGGTGGTGCGGTTTGCGGCCGTGAAAGCACAGGAACTTCCTCTGCGGTTTGGCCGCGAACTGGTCCCCTTCGGTTGGGAAAATTTTGTCACCCAGCTTTTGCCGCTCGCCTTGCTTGTGGTTATAGCGCTGTGTTTTCTCGGTTGGGCGGTGTGGAGTAAAAATTTTAGAACCATTGAACAAAAGCGCCGGATCGCGCTGTGGTCGTCTCTTGCGTTGGCGGCACTGTTCGGCATTCTCGCCTTTACCGCCGCCGGGCGCGCAGCGGAGCTCGCCGCCGCGTTCGCGGTCGTCGCGCTTGCGCTCATCGCCTCAAGCTATCCCGCGTTCGCTTCGCGCGCGCCATTTCTTTTTTCCCGCGCCGGTCGGTGGGCGACCGGACTGGTCATAGCCGCCACACTGCTGTATATGGGTGTCAACTCCCTGCAAAGATCCGGTGTCGTGTTAAACAACGCATTTCCGCAAGACAAATTCAAAGAGGCCTCGCAGTGGCTGGCGGCAAACGCCCGTCCCAAAGAGATCGTCTTTAATCCGCATTGGGACACCTTTGCGATGCTCTTTTTCTGGAATCCGGCCAACTACTATATAAACGGCATGGACCCTATTTTCCTCTACGCCTACGACCAAAACCAGTACTGGCGTCTGCACTTTATCGCCACCGACAAAGCCAGCGACACCACGTGTCCGCTCATCCGCTGTAACGGGGTGCAGATAGAAAATACCTACGACGTTCTCAAAAACAAATTCCGCGCTTCATATATATTCGTGCAAAAACTGCGCATTCCGCGCTTCACCGCGTATCTGGAACAGGACCGCGCGCACTATGAAAAAACGTTTGATAACAAGAGCGAGGCGATCTTCAGGATACGGCGGTGAGACGGCAATTCCGTCACTTGACGGGTGGCACACTTTTGATACAGTTAGAATATGGCTATCGCAAAGGCACGGATTAACGTCAGTTTGTCTGATAGTGCAAAAGAAGCGCTCACACACCTCGCCCGCCGCGACCGGATTCCCGCCGCGACCAAGGCCGCGCGCCTTTTGGAGCTTGCGCTTGAGCTTGAAGAGGATCATGCGTTTGACGTGTTAGCTTGGCAGCGAGACGGTAAGCGCGCGCGGTACGTTTCCCACGCGAAGGCGTGGAAACAATAAATGATGTTTGAGATCGTTTATCACCATCTTGTCGCCCGCGACGACATTCCGAAACTTTCAAGTGAGTGGAGAAAAAAGGTGCGCGTTGCCATCGAACAGCGCCTCGTAACACATCCCGATCTCTATGGCAAACCTTTGCGGCGTTCGCTGGCCGGCTACCGCAAACTGCGGATAGGCGATTACCGCGTTATTTTCAAAATTGAGAAACGGACGGTAAGGATTCTCATCATCCAACACCGATCGGTGGTGTATGAAAATATTGGGAAGCGGATCTAGGGTGTGCGCGGCAATGTATACGCGGCCAAAAAACCGGCGTCGAGTACGCACCAGTGACGGGACCGGAAAAAGCGAGGCGATTTATTTGGCTGTTGCTGAAAATCTTAAAACAGCGTCGCGGCCAGCAAGGGCTCGTTGATCTCCAGTTCAACTTTTTTCGCTTCGCCGATGCCGTCGCGCGGCGGGATGATGAAGTATCCGCGGCTTTTGGCCAAGTCGTAGAGTTCTTTGGTGAGCTTGACGTCGTTTAGGCAGTAGTCGCGCAGTTCGTCCATTTTTCCTTCTTTGTACAACCTGGTTGCCTCAAGTCCGTTGGCGTGCGTTTTTTCAAGGCCGAGGTTTGCCTTCGCGAGCGAGTTCAAACTGATGCGATGGCCGGTGGCGAGTTCAACCTCTTCCAATAGATCCAGGCGATTGAGCGACATAAGGTTAAAGGAATAGTGCTTTGCCAGCACGGGCAGATCAAACCGGTTGATGGCAAAGCCGATGAGAAGGCCCGCGCGTTGGAGTAGAGGCCCGAACTGCGCGAGGGTGTGTTCGGTGAACGAAAAGTACTCGTCGCGGTTGTACGAGTAACAGCCGATGAGCGACACGTTGAGCGCGGCGAGGTTGCGGTCCCCGCCCACCTCGGCGAAGGTGTTACTGGTTTCTATGTCAATGACGAGCTTATCCATAGAGTAATCGCGAATAATGCGAATCAGAGAGCGAATATCGCGAATGGGAAATTATTAATATCAGTTCCCCGTTTCAATTCGCGTTATTCGCCCGTCATTAGCGTTATTCGCGATTACTATACGTGGCGGTCCGCCACTTTGCTCGCGGCGTAGCTGTGCGGTTTGGTCTTTACCTCAAAGTCGTTGGCGCGCACCATCGCCGTTACCTCCTGGATGACGCTCTTCGTCGCGCCGTTTTCGCCGACATCCACGTGTATCTCAAAATCAAACGCAGGCAATCGCGCGCTCTTGGCAACCACGAGTATGTCTTTGGCGACCGCGATGGAAATGAGCGCCTCTTCTATCATACGGTCGTGCAGATTATAGAACTTCCGGTGCGCGAGCACGCGCCGCCAAAAATAGCGGCCACCGTTGCCGACGCGGTGGACGACGACG
The DNA here is from genome assembly GCA_964362605.1 of uncultured Candidatus Saccharibacteria bacterium. Taxonomy (GTDB): domain Bacteria; phylum Patescibacteriota; class Minisyncoccia; order UBA6257; family 1-14-0-10-40-38; genus CAYIFE01. The sequence goes on along the minus strand of CAYIFE010000008.1, from coordinate 6,728 downwards.
GCGGTGACGAAGTCGGCGGTGTTGTCGTTTTTGCGCTGGGAGTCGGTGCCGATGATGAGCGTATACTTCCGGCGTACGTCTGCGCGCATGAACGCGAGGACTTCAGAGACCACCTGTGCCGGCGAAAGCTGGGCGCCCGTTGAGCTGATGAAGCGATCCATAATCAATTAAATTCGAAATCGGAATGTCGAAATCCGAAAACAAAACGCACAGATACTCTATCCCGTTAGAGGGATTTTTGCAATTCCGCTATGCGCGGGGGAAATTCGCGACAAACGTTGATCCCTGGTTCTCTGCGGACGTAAATGAAACCGTGCCGCCGTGGCCTTCAACAATCGTCTTCACGATGTAGAGGCCCAATCCGGTACCCACGTTCTTTTTGATGACCGCGTTCTTTGCGCGGAAGAACTGCTGGAAAATGGATTGCTGGTCGTCTGCGGGAATGCCGATGCCCGCATCCGCGACGGAAACGGTTATGGCCGCATCGTCTCCGGAAAGGGTAACCGAGACACTGCCGCCGTCATTGCTGTAGCCGATGGCGTTGTCAATGAGGTTTTCCAGCGCCTTGGTCATGGTGAACTCGTTGACCTGCGCGACCGCATCCGAGGTTTTTTTCTCAAGTGCGAGCGAAATGTTGCGCGCGCGGGCGATGGGCGAGAACGCATCAATGATCTTCTGCGCGAGCCCCGCGATGTCCGTTTGCTTGGTTTTCGTCTTCTGGTACTGGAAACCGATCTCCGAAAGCGTGAGCAGGTCGCTGACGATAGCCGCTATTTCTTTCTGGCTCTTGGCGATGATGTCAATGCTTTCGCGCATTTTCTGCGGGTTCACCCGCGCCTCGTTAAGCGGCGAGAGCGCCCAGTTGATGGCGGCGAGCGGCGTATTGAATTGGTGGCTCACCGTGGTGATGAACTGGTCTTTGAGTTTTGACAGTTCCTGTTCTTTGCGTAAGCTCTCGGCGAGCAGATCGGTGCGCATGCGCAGGGCGCGCACTTCCTCTAGACCTTTGAGATTTTCGGCCATTTTGTTGAGGTTGGCACCGAGATCTTCCAGTTCGTCGCCGGTTTTGATGTGTACGCGGTAGTTGAAGTTCCCGCCGCCTATAACGCTCGTACCCTGGTTGAGCTGGGCTATGGGTTGGATGAGGCGGAACGCCACGCGACTTGCGATGATGGCGATGATGATGAGGGAGAGGATCGTAAATCCGGCTATTTGCAAAAGGATGGTGCGCACAATAGCTTCGGTCTCCTGGCGAGGCCACTCGGCGACGGCGATCCAGTGCGTCCGCTCAACGAGCGTTGCCGCGCCGCTGACCGAGCTTCCCGTCGCGCTTTGATAGTTTGCCGCGTGGGTTTCGGTTGCCGCATTGTTCGCTATCAGATCGCGCACGGGCGGCAGTGCGGCGGCGGACGAACCTATTTGTCCGCGGTCCGGGTGGGCGATGACGTACCCTTGGTCGTTGGTCAAAAAGACGTACCCGCCTTCACCCAATTTCACATCCGTGGCAATCGCTTGGATCTTTTCCAGCATGACCACCGCGGAGAGCACGCCGATGACCTCTCCCCGTTTGTTGAGCACGGGTGCGGCAAAAATCGCGTAGGGTGTTGCGGAGGCAAATTGCACCGGCGAGATGTACGTCTGTCCCTTTTGCGCGGAAATGAATTCCGGGTCGCCCGCGCGCTGGCGCAGGACTTGCGTCGGCGCTATCGTGGCCCCGCTGCGGACCCAGCGGCTGGTTTCAACGCCGTGATCACATACGCTACCGGTGGTGCAGATGATGGCGGCATCGGTGATGGAACTGTCTTCGCGCAAAACGCTTTCCAGCAGGAACGACTGCTGGTTGTTGGTCGGCTCAAACGCTATGGGCAGGAACTGTTCAAACGTAACGGTGAGCTGGAGGAACGAGGCGGTGTCGTCAATGACCTTCTTTGCCTCGGTCGCCGCCTGCAGGGCGACGGTCTTTTCAAGCGATGCCACATCTATCCGGTGCGTGAGGGTTACCAGGTACACGCTCACCACACCCATCAAAACGAGCGGGACGATGCCGGCAAAGAGAAACGTGCGCACAAACTTTCGGCGCAGGCGGCTCGGTCCGATAAAGGTGCGCCACAGCCAGTACCAGTATTTGGTGTGCATAGAGGTGTGGTGAGTAGAACGACTGATCATAGTATACAATACAAAGACGACAGCCATATGTGGAAAGAGAAAGAACGAATCTATCTTGACTATGCGGCGACGACGCCGGTTGATCCGGCGGTGCGGCGCGCGATGGAGCCGTACTTCGCGCGCGTATTCGGTAATCCCGGTTCGCTCCACCGGTTCGGCCAGGAGGCATCTGCCGCGGTGTTTGCCGCGCGCCGCGCGATCGCGGATGCGATCGGCGCCCGCCATGACGAGATCGTGTTTACCGGATCGGCAACGGAGGCAAATAATCTAGCTCTCCGCGGCGCCGTTGCGGCGTATATCCGCGCCCATCCGCGTTTCATCCGCTCGGATCGGCGCCCCCGCATCATCGTTTCGGCCATTGAGCACGAGTCCATTCTAGAGACCGCACGCGACCTTGAGCGCGATGGCGCAGAAGTCGTTTACCTGCCGATTTCGCGTGAGGGGATTGTTGATCTTAAAAAACTTGCCAGAAGTATTAACAACCGGACGGTGCTCGTTTCCATCCAATACGCGAACAATGAGGTGGGGACGATACAACCGATGGCTGAAATTGCGAACATCGTTCGCAATTTCAAATCCAGCATCCAGCTACCAGGTATCAGCTTGCCAGTGTTCCACACCGATGCCGCGCAGGCGTTACAGTTTTTGGATTGCGGCGTTACTACTCTCGGAGCGGATCTGATGACGCTCTCGTCGCATAAAGTGTACGGCCCAAAGGGAGTGGGAGCGCTGTACATTGGAAACCCGAAGCACGAAGCACGAAATTCGAAACAAGCGCCAAATCAAAAATCCAAAATTCAAAACGCTTCGGATTTTGATATTCGGATTTCGGATTTCCTGTCACCGCAGGTGACCGGCGGCGGTCAGGAGTCCGGTCTGCGCTCGGGCACCGAGAACGTGCCGGCCATCGTCGGGTTTGCAGCGGCGGCAGAAATTGCGGTGCGCGAACGCGAGCGGGATGCACGGCGCATACGAATCCTGCGTGACCGACTCTGGCACGGTTTGCGAGGCATCTCGAAAAAGATCGTGCTCAACGGGGAGCTACTCACATCAGCGCGACGCCTTTCGAACAATCTCAATGTTTCTTTCATCGGCTACCGATCCGCCGATCTGCTCCCGGCGTTCGATATTGCAGGCCTTGCGGTTTCCGCCGGCAGCGCGTGCGCGAGCCGCGCACCTACGCCTTCGCACGTCCTCGCCGCGATGGGACTTTCGTCGTCGCGCGCATCGGCGAGCATCCGCTTCACCCTCGGCCGCCCCACCACCGCCCGAGAGATTGCCAACACGCTCACTCTTATAAAAAGGCTACTGCGCCGTCTTTCGTAGAGAGATGACTGTGGAGTTATCCACAGTTTATCTTTCCCAGAATAAATAGTCGGGTATACTGATTTGGATGAGAAACGCAGTAACTGAAAGGCAAAAACAGCTTCTTTCCGTCATCTACGACTACATCAAGAGTAGCGGCTATGCTCCAACAATCCAGGAAATGCGCGAAAATCTAGCGGTCTCTTCCAACCAATCCATCATAGATCTCCTTGGAAAGCTTGGGGAGCGAGCCCTCATTAAGCGGGGTGGATCCACAGCGCGCAGTATCGCAATCCTGCCTCTCGGTTACGATATGCTCGGGCGGCCGCCGCTTGTGCCATTCCTTGGGGTTACCAGCGCCGGCGCTCCACTAGAAGCCATAGAAATTTCTGGCGAATGGCAAACCGTTTCATCGGATGTCGCCAAACTTAAAGACGACGTGTATCTCCTCAAGATTTCCGGCGATTCCATGATCAATGCCGGTCTCGGTGACGGCGATGTTGTTTTTGTGAAAAGCGAGCGGGAATTCGTATCAGGCGACATCGTTCTTGCGGAAGTTGACGATGGTCAGACCATTAAGCGCTTCATTTCAGACGACCGACCGCCATATGTGTATCTCAAACCGGAAAACCCGGCGTACAAGAACATTTTGTTCACCGACTCGGTCCGTCTCAAGGGTAAGGTCATATCAGTCCTAAAAAATAAGCAATGGACGCAAGTGAAGTAAGCGAAGAAGAATATGCCCACCAAGAAACCCAACAAAGCCGAGGAGGTTATCGGCAAGATTTTTAAGAATAGCGACCTCGCCTATGGCCTCAAAGAATTTGAGGGCATAGATATTTTTGCCGTTCTCCAGATTACCGAAGAAGGGCGCGGTCGTTATGCACTCAAGGACTTAAAAACCGGACAGAGCCGTTTCGTCTACGACGAAAAGAAAGAATCCGGCAGACCCGAGGAAATCATTCGCCAACTTTGGCTCCACAAACTTAATAAACATTACAAATATCCGCTTGATCGTATAGATACCGAAAAGAGTATCCATTTCGGTCACGAAATCCACAGCAAAGCGGTGGATGTGGTGGTTTTTAAACCAGACAAAATCACCCCCTACATTCTGATCGAGGTCAAAGCGCCAAGCGAAAGTAAGGGAATTGAACAGATGAAGGGGTACTTAAACGCCGAGGGCGCAGAGATCGGCGTGTGGTCAAACGGTATCAAGAAAGTTATTCTCTACCGCTTCTATCCGCGCGAGTTCAATGACACGCTTCCCGATCTCCCCAAGGCAGACCAGACGATTGACGATCTGCTGGAGGCAAAAAAGACCTACTACGATCACACCACGTCGAAAATTAACCTTAAGGAGGTAATTGATTCCATGCAGGAGTTGGTACTCGCCAATGCTGGCGTAGATGTTTTCAGCGAAGTATTCAAGCTTATCTACGCCAAACTCTACGACGAACAAGAAGCAAAGCTCCACCGCCCCGATAAAGAAGTACTTTTCCGTAAATACAAAGATCCGGCAAAAACATATAGCGTCATCAACGACCTTTTCAAAAAAGCCATCAAAAAGTGGCCTGGCACCTTTTATGAACAGGAAAACATCAGTTTGTCGCCTGACCATCTTTCAATCGTCGTCGGCGAGCTTGAGCGAACGCGTCTTTTTGAGTCCGACCTCACTATTGTTGATGAGGCGTTTGAGTATCTCATTCCGGAGGTAGCCAAAGGCAAGAAGGGTCAATACTTCACACCGCGTCATGTCATCGCTATGGCCGTAAATATGCTTGATCCGAAACCCGATGAATATGTAATTGATCCGGCTGCCGGTTCAGGCGGATTTCTCATAAGTACGATGTATTCGCTAAAAGAGCGGCATTTGCACGACTCCGAAGAAGCCATGCGCGAATACGCCAAAGAGTACATCTGGGGCATTGATTTTGCCGAGGAAATTTCAAAAGTGTCTCGCGCGCTCATGCTCATTGCCGGTGATGGCCGCTCGCATCTTTTTAAACTCAATTCTCTTGATCCGCGAGAATGGCAAGGCGAAGAAGCCACCCTCCTTGATGCGCGCTCAAAACTGCAAACGCACTTGCTTGATCTTGGCAGCAGCGCCGACAACACCGAAAACAAGAAAACCTTCCGCTACATGAATTTCGATGTGTTACTCACCAATCCTCCCTTTGCCGGGGAAATTAAAGATCAAGGTATTTTGCGGCAGTATTTCTTCGGCAAGAAAAAAGACAAGTTGGTGAATAAGATCGAACGCCACATTCTCTTTATCGAACGCACGCTCGATATGCTTCGTTCTGGCGGGCGCATGGCAATTGTGTTACCGCAAGGAGTATTAAACAATACCAATATGGAATACGTCCGCGACTACCTTATGGACAAGGCGCGTATTCTTGCGGTCGTCGGGCTCCACGGCAATACCTTCAAACCGCACACCGGCACGAAAACGAGCGTTCTATTTTTGCAAAAATGGCCCTCCTCCGCTAAAGCTTCGGACGGGCAAGAGCGACCGAAGAATTATCCGATTTTTATGGCTGTCTCAAAAAAATCCGGCAAAGATAACTCTGGCGATTATGTCTACAAAAAAGACGCGAGTGGAAACTATGTGCATGACGCCAAAGGCCGAAAAGTGCTTGATCACGATCTTGATGAAATCGCTGAATTATTCAGAAAATTCTTAGTAAAAGAGACAATCAAATTCCGCGTATGAATTTTTTCAAATTTAACAACGAGATCAAGACCGAAGATTTGAAGCTTTCGGACTACGATCAGATCTGGACAAAATTTTGTTTTCTGGACGAAACCGGCAGCTTAAATGATGTAAACGACCCCTTTTTTACGGTTGGCATATTAAAGATGAGTCAGCCGTATTATCTCGCGAGCAAAATTGATTATGAACGACGAAAAAGAAACTTTCACGATGAACTCAAATTCAACAAACTCTCAAAAAATAATCTAGAATTTGCAAAGTTTGTTATTGACGCAATTCTTGATACTCGAAGCTTCAACTTTTACTCATATTCTGTCGATAAGGAAGGAGATTATTTCAAAAAAGAATTTGGCAGTGACCCTTGGCAAGCATATGAAAAGCTTACCATTCGTCTTCTCAAAGATGCTGTGCTTGCCGAAAAGGAAATCCTAATTCTTATCGCCGATTACGTTCCTTCTCCTCATTACATTAGGTACGAAGTGAATGTTAAGAGGGAAATGAACAAACTTTTGAAACGACTTGCTTTAGCGGGAGTATGCAG
>CAYIFE010000007.1:0-11830 GCA_964362605.1 uncultured Candidatus Saccharibacteria bacterium | reverse complement strand
GTATCGATGCGTCCCGCGCCGCCGTTGACGCCGACCCCCGGCGCCGCAAATGCATGGATCCGGGACCTGCCACCCGCCGTCCGGTGCGGCGCGGGCGCTTCGGCGCCGCGACCCGCCTCACGGCTCGCGAGGTAGCCGAGCAGAGCAAAAAAGAGCAGGTATGTGTTGAGGTTGTCAAAAACAAACAGGTTCTGCACGAAATAGGCGAAAAATGTGAGCGCAATAATTGCCGCCTCTGCAAACCCCAACACACCGGCACGGAACACGCCCCAGAGCGTGACGAGCGCGGCGACAAAAAACGAAAGGTAGGCGAGCAGGCCGAGAGCGCCGGCATTAACGAGCCAGTCAAAGACAATGCTGTGCGCGCGGTCAAACCACGGCTCTTGATCGTACATGTTTGGGTTGTAGTACTTGGCAAACACGTCCAGGTAGTTTTCCTGCCCCCAGCCGAGGATGGGCCGCTCGGTAAAGCCCTGCCACGCCATCCCCCATACCATGAAGCGCGAGCGGGTGGTTTTTTCCGTGAGCGATATATTGGCAAAACGGGAAAGCACCGGACTTTCCTTCACAAACTGCGCCTCGCGCACAGCCCAAAAACCGGCCGGAAGGATGATGGCGGCCGCAATGACCGCGAGAGCTATTTTGCGGTAGCGCGGCGGATGGGCGCGCGCGCGATCGCCGAAGACAAGGTAGAGAATGGGAAACACGAGCGCGGCCGCAAGCAGGGCAAGGATAGGGCCACGGCTCGCGCTTAGATAAATGACGATGAGAAAAAACCCGCCCGCGGTAAGGTAGAGCCACCGAAGCCAGGGGCGAATAACCTGGCGGGAGAGCATGAGGGCAAGCCCGAAGATAAAAAGCAAATACGCGGCGAGGTAGGTCGGATTGCCGATGGTGCCGTCTACCCGGTCCCCTCCCTGGATGGAGGGAAGCAACCTGAATTTTTGCGCGATCGCATAGCCGCCCACGAGCACCCCCACCGCGACAAAGAGGTTAAAAAAGATCGTCCAGTCCCGCTTCGTTTTGAACACGTTTGAGAGAATAAGAAAATAGGCCGCCAGATGCGCGATCATCAGAAACCCCTCCATGCGCTCATAGCGCGACCAGAAACTGTGGTACGGATTGACGCCGAACACGTCGGCAAGCCCCACTACGGCGACAAACGCGAGCAGGGTCCACAGGATCAAATTCGGTTTGGGCCGATAGGATCTGTCCAACACCATCAGCCCCGCCCAGAGCGCGAGCGCAACTTCCACCAAGATCCGAAATCCGAAATTTCTGCCGGTGATGTAGGGAAAGAGCATGGATCGCGATATCCACAGCGAGAGGAACGGAACGACGAACATGAGCCCCTTGACGGCCCACGCGTACCCTGCGACGAGAGTATCCCGGTTCATGCGTCTATTTTTTTATCCCAGTACGCGAGCAGATCCTTCAGCGTTGTTTCCATCTTTATTTTTGGCTTCCAGCCGGTGAGTGTACGCAATTTGGTCGTGTTGCAAATCTGGACCGGAATATCTATGGGCCGGACGAGTTTGGGATCAACGTACTGTGTCACCTTTTTCTTCAAACCGCTCATTTTCAGCATCATCTCAAGAATCTGGCCCATGGAGTACACGTGGTCGCCGCCGACGTTGTACGCCTGCCCGGGCTCTCCTTTGTGCATCAACGCGTAGTACGCCTTCACACAATCGCGAACATCCATGACCACGCGACGGCTGGAGAGCGTGCCGACATTAATGACCGGCCTTTGGAGGCCCTTTTTGATACGCACTATTTGGTACGCGTCGGAGGAAATGGAAAACCGCCTGCCGCGGCGCGGACCGGTGTGCGCGAATGCGCGCGTCACCAGAAAAGGCAGTTTCACCGACTTCGCCCGCTCGCGGACAAACAGGTCCGCGGCCGCCTTGCTTACCCCGTAGGGGTTTATAGGCGCTATCGGAAACTCTTCGGTTATCTTCCCCTTTTTTTCCTCCGGCGCGCCGTAGACCTCGGAGGTGGAACAGAACAGCAGACGACATGCCGGCTGGTGCAGACGCAGGGCTTCGGCGATGTGCACCGTACCGCTCGCGTTGGTGGCAAACGTGCCGCGCGGATCGGCAAAACTGGTCGGCGGGTGGCTCTGGGCGGCCAGGTGAAACACACCGTCAAACTTCTCCATCTTGAACAACTGCTCCGTCGCGTGGTAGTCGGTGAAATCGCCGTAGACGAAATGGATCTTTTGAAATATCTTGTCGGGCACGACGTCGCGGATGTCCTCCTCACGCCCGTTGGAAGCGCGCACCAGACCGTGCACATCATGCCCCTCGCTGACAAGCAGATTGGCCAAGTGCGGCCCGACAAAACCGGTGATGCCCGTAATGAGGTATTTCATACGTACTGACCACTATATCAGAGCCGGCGCGCGAAGCAACTGGGCGATCATCTTTTCGCGTACTGTGCGAGCACACTTTGCGCTATGCGTGCTATGGAAAAATCGGCGGCCAGGCGTTCGTACGCGGCCTGCCCGAACCGCTGGCTCATGCCGGCATCGGTGAGAAGTTTAATGAGCGCATCCGTCAGTTCACCTGTCTTATAGGGATTGATGATAAAACCTGTCTTACCGTCAACGACAAATTCTTTCGCCCCGCCGAAGCATCCCGTCACCACCGGCTTTCCGTAGAGCGCGGCCTCAAGATTGACGCCCGGGAACATGTCAAAGCAGAGCGACGGCGAAATGACAACCGACGACAGCTCGTAGAGCGCCGCGAGCCGTGCGCCGTCCGTCCAGCCGAGCATGCGCACGTGCTCCGCCGCGCCCGCTTCTGCCGCGTACGCCCGCATTTTCTCCTGCTCGTCCGGCGCGGCGCCGACAAACAGCAGGAGCGCGCCAGGAACGCGCCGGACGACCTCGGCAAAACTGTCCACCGCCGCGTAGACGCCCTTTGCATAATTGAGCCGGCCGGGAAGAAACACTATTTTTTTGCCTTCCAGTCCGTACCGGTGCGCCGCCGCCGCGCGCTCTCCGGATGAGAGCGCCGGGGGCTCTATTTCAATACCGTCGTGGATAACCTCGTCAACACGGATGCCGTTTTGTTCCAAAATATTTTTGAGTGCGCCGCTGACGGCGATGACCGCATCCGCACCGCGCAGGGAGCGACGGATGCAGAAATTGCGCAGAGGGTTAAACCGCTTCCGTGCCTGTTTGAAATTGTCCAGCCACGACCGCCTGAAATCGGTGAGGCCACATACCGGTATTTTCGGATACATCTTCCCGTACGCGACAGCCATCGCATCGCGCAGAGTAACGTACGTCTTGCAACCGGTGCGCTTGGCGGCGCGGATGGCCGCATACGAGATGTGGGTATGGATGTTGTCAAAGTGAACCGCGTCAGGACGCACATCGGCGATGATTTTTTCTACGGCGCGGACAACGCGCGGATTGTGCACGCTCACGTACGCGCGCAGACCACGGTGGTAGCGCGAGTACAGAGATATGATGCGTATGCCGCCGCGGCGCTCATCCGAAACGTCGGCGCGCCGCTCCACCGTCGTTACTAGGGTAAGCGCATGTCCCTGGCGGGCGAGCTCTTCGCACAGGGCATAGATGCGTTTGCCCGATCCACCCGTGCTTGCCGGCGGGATGGCATCGGTGAGGTAGAGAATGTTCATACGCGGATCTTTTTGAGCTGTGCCGCGAACGCTTCCTGCATCATGGCAACGGTTATCTGCTGGGCGGGTTCAAAATGCGCGTCCATTCTTTCGGGCGGGTACATGATGTGCACGTACACCGGCGCGCCGGGCGCTTGCACAATGACGGTGTCCGTCTGCGGCGACTGGTCGTAGGCGCAATCCGTGCCGATGACCGCGGTTTTACACCCGACGGCATCCGCAATGAAGAGCGGGCCGGTGCTCACCGCGCTGAACAAGGCAACCCGCTTAAACAGTACCGGCAGTTCTTCAACGGAAAACGCGCCGGCGAGATTGAACGCGCGCTCGCGGCGGCCGGGCGGCAAAAAATTGATTATCCTCCGTATGCTTTCGTCGTCCTCCATGCCGCCGACGAAGAGAATGTCCGCCGGATAGCTTGCCACGACCCAGTCGGCGAGTTGTGCAAACCTTTCTTCGGGCCATTTTCTGAAATCCTTTCCGCAGCCGACGCCGAGACCGACATACAGCCGTTCGTCCAAAAGACCGTGCGCGCGCATTTTTTCTTCCGCGCGGCGGGTGATCTCCGGCGTAACAAACATCTCGCGCTTGTCATCGGGATGTTCTATGCCGATGAACTGCAAAAGTTTGAGATGGTGAGCGGGCGCATTTTCTTTTTTCCGGTACGTCAGGCGCCGGTTGTTGAGCGGGAACAGCAGGCGCAGTGTCGCACTTGCTTCCGTAGTGGTGGTGGTTATGCGCAGGGGCACGCCGAGCCACAACGGCAGGGAGTTGCTCAACATGCCGGGGAAAAAGGTAAAGGAAACGTCATGCGTCATCGGCAGAAGCACGAAGAACAGGCGGAGGGCGGAGAACAGCTGGCGGCCGCTGTCGTAGACGATGTGCCGGTCAAGGTGGGGGTTGTGACGGGTCACCGCATCGGCAGGAGCGGCGGCGAGCGCCGTTATGTGCCACGCAGGGTACCGTTTTTTGATCTCTCTCAACACCGGCGTCACACACACCATATCGCCGATACGCGGGCTCAAGATGACCAGCACGCGCCTGCGCTCACGCCGCATCAGCCGTGTGATGAGCGTAAAGGCAAAAAAAAGCGGCGTGAGCGCGTAGCTTATCGCGACGATGCACAGTCCCTGAAATTGGTACGAACGCATGGGCGTTGCGGCGCTACACGGACACCACCCTCTTTTTTCCGGCAAACCGGCCCAGAAATTCCGTAAAGGTGTTTTTGACGTGAGTGATCATTTCTGATGTCATGCCGTGGTGGGCGCCAATGACGAAGGAGTCGCGCATGATCTTGTCCGCATTGGTGAGCGTACCAACAACCCGGTGCGGGATGTTTTTATACGCCGGGTGGCGCAAGACGTTACCGGCGAAAAACAGCCGCGTCTGGATGTTGCGCGATTCAAGAAATTGAATGAGCTCAAAGCGCGTGAACGGCGCGCCGTCTTTGACGGTGAGCGGAAACGCAAGCCAGCTCACGCGCGCCTTTGGGTGCTCTTTGGGGAGAATAAAGTATTCTTCGTGTGATTCAAAAAACTTTCGCAAGGTGTTGAAGTTGCGCGCACGCACGCGCACGACCTCCGGAAGGCGCTTGAGCTGGGCGAGTCCGAACGCAAACATGGACTCCACGGGCTTGAGATTGTACCCCATGTGGGTATAGGTAAACTTTTTATCGTAATGAATTCCCGTGTGCTCCGAGGTGAAGCGGTATTCAAGCGACTCGTCGTCGTGGAGCGCCGCGCGGCCCCACTCGCGATAGGCATAGGCGTCGTTGGCCCACTCCTTGCGATTGACGCACACGATACCGCCACCACCGGCCGCCGTGATGTGGTGAGACGCATAGAAACTCGCCGTGGTGATGTCAGTATATGCTCCGGTGGGTTTGCCGCCAAAACTGCCGCCTAAGGTATCACAGCTGTCTTCAATGAGATACAGGTTGTGTTTCTTGCAAAACGAAGAGAGGCGCTGGAGGTCGTTGAGGTTCCCCAGCGCGTGCGGAACGATGATCGCGCGGGTTTTTTTAGAAAGCATCTTTTCAAGATTTTTTAGATCAAGGTTGTAAGTCGCGAGCTCTGAATCGGCAAAAACCGGAATGAGCCTGTTTAACACAATCGGGCTCATCGTGGTCGGGAATGTGCAGGCAGGCGTGATGACTTCACTGCCGGCGGGAAGCTGCATGAGTTTTACGGCAAGGTAGTTGGCAGTTGAACCGGAGTTGACGACGATGCCATATTGCTTACCGAACAGCTTGGCAACTTTGTCCTGAAACTCCGCAACGATCTTTCCCATGCCAAGCCAGCCGCTCTTGAGCGAAGCGACAACGGCTTCAATTTCTTCGTCGCCGTAGACGGCCTGCGCGTAGTACACCTTGTCCTTGCCGGGAACGAACTTTTTAGCGGCGTTGAACACGCCGTAGTAATGTTTCTTCTTGGTTTTTTTGGGAGACATAGGAACTATGGGCTTTCGCACAAACGCTCAAGCGAGCGCTCCGGCCTGCCTGCCGGCAGACAGGGCCGCTAGGCCAAGTCTTACGCGCTCTCGCATTTGTGCGAAAGCCCCTAGAGTTTGCGTTTGTTCAAAACCTTTTTCCGCGTTTGGCCAATGTTGTCTACGATACCCCGACACCCGGTGAAAAATCAAATACGCCCAAGGCGCATCATAGGGTGAAACTTGGCAAAAATCCCTTTGGTTTCTTTTTAAAAAGGCGCCTCTGACGCGCGCGGCGCGCGTCAGAGGCGAGGGAGAACTTCCGGCAATTGGACTGGATTCCCGATCGCGTCGGGAATGACGGTTGTCATTATCGGACTTGATCCGATAATCCAGTACCATGACCCGCCGCCCTAGATCGGGTCACCGAGCTGGAGGATCCCCGCCTTGTCGAGCAGGACATCCACGAGATGGGGCGCGTGCGCGCGCACGTTGCGCATCGCCTGCATCCACTCGTTGACCCTCTGCTGGAATTTCCGGTGATGCGGGATCGTCTCTGCCGGCAAGGCGGTGACGGGAAACCACTCGCGCGCACCGATGATCGGAGCGGGATTGGTGCCCATGAATACCGCGAACAGCACGCCCGCCTCGTGGTCGCGCGCGAGACCGTAGAGATTGAGCGGGCAGACGGCGTGGCACACGCGCACCTCGGTATGACCTTCGCCGAGTTCGCGCTTCAACACGCGCAGGATAGCCTGTTCAACCGTCTCACCGCCGCCGAGGTAGCCGCCCGGATGGTGCCACATGCCGGGGAAGTCCGGATCGGTGTCCCTGCGGCGGGTGAGCAGAACCTTGGAAGGCCCGCGTTCGGAGAAAATAGGGTCCTGGTCCAAGATTACCAATTCCATCGGCTGCATCGGCAGGAGCCGGCGCTTCCAGATGACCTCCAGCACCGGCCACTCCATGTTGGGAAGCGACGTGGCGCGCGAGAGGAGCGCGGCGCACAGACGCTGACCGAGCTCGGTCAGCTTGCCGTCTTGCACGCAGAGCTGTCCCGTCTCGTTGGCAAGAATATCGAGCAGGTGGTCGCACCTAAGAGAGTCAATATCCGTCACGTGAGATCACTTTCTCGGGCATGTGCCCGGGACTGGGGTGTACGAAGAACCGCGTGGCACAATAGCACAACGGCTTATTTGATGTCAACTTTTTATTCTGTCATTCCCGTGAAAACGGGAATCCAGTTCAGTAAGGTACTGGATTACCCGGTCAAGCCGGATAATGACAGAAGGGGAGCTACTTCCGAAACGCTTTGATCGTTTTTACTACGTAGGCAAATTCTGCGCCGGTCATGGAACCGAACAGCGGCAAAGACACAATTTCTTTTGCTACGCGTTCGGCGACCGGACAGTGGGCGGTGATACCCGCTTTTTTGAAATATGAGTGTTCATAGACGGGCGGGACAAACACGTTGGTGGTAATTCCCCGCTCTGCCAAATAGTTGATGAACTCATCGCGCCAGCCGTTCTTTATGCGCACCACATAGAGCCACCAGCCGCTTTTGGTGTGGGCGCGGTCGCGCGGGGTTGCCAGCCACGGGATGCCAGCGAGCGTTTTGGTATATTTTGCCCGCAAGATGTCCTTTTTCTTCAACACGCCCGGCAGTTTTTTAAACTGCGCGAGCCCGATGGCGGCCATGATGTCGTTCATGTTGTACTTCCAACCGAGATACTCCACATCGTAGCGCCAGGAGTATTTGCTGTTGCCCGCGAACCGCTTCCATGTATCGGCGCCCGAACCGTACCAGCGCAGGGCTTTCAAAACTTCGGCGAGTTTTGCGTCGTTGGTGGTGAGCATCCCGCCGTCGCCGGTGGTCATGTTTTTCTTCGCTTCAAAGCTGAAACAACCGATGTCGCCGAGGCCACCCACCGGCTTGCCTTTGTAGCGCGCGCCCTGCGCGTTGGCGCAATCCTCAATGACAAACAGTTTGTGTTTTTTGGCGATCGCTATTATTTTGTCCATATCGGCGCTGTGGCCGCCGAGGTGGACGGGGATGATCGCTTTGGTGCGCGGAGTTATTTTGCGCACGATGTCGCGCGGATCAATGCAGAGGGTATCCTCTTCCACATCCGCAAAGACCACCGCGGCACCGTTGTAGAGAACGGCGTAGGGAGTTGAAACGACGGTGGTCGCTGGCACAATAACCTCATCGCCTTTTTTGATGCCGAGCGACTGCACAGCGATGTGGAGCGCGGCCGTGCACGAAGTGACACCGACGGCGTGTTTCGTTTTAACCGCGAGCGCGAACTGGCGCTCCAGTTCCTGCGTCTTCGGCCCGGCGCCGACCCAGTGCGCTTCAAAAACCTCTTTGAGATTCTTCAGTTCTTCTTTCCCAAGCTGGGGACGGAAGAGGGGGACTTTCATGGGATTTCTCATTGGTCTAATTTCTAATTATTCTACGCAATAGAACCTGCCTACTCTATCAGAGGTAACAAAAAGGGGCAACGCGCGGCGCGTTGCCCGGATGCCCGGCTGATTGACAACTTCTCTAAAACCTGTGTATACTTCATTGGCTTTACATTCCAGCTCCTTCCCTCTTCACCGTCCAAAACCACAAAAGGATAGTATCGTGAGCAAGATACGCGCCATCTTTCTGGACGCAGGCAATGTGTTCGTCACGTTCCAGGAACGCAGTGATGTTTTGATCCGCATCGCAAAAGTCGTTGGCGCTCCACGCGTGCCAACAGTTGACGACTTCGTCCGATACGGACTGCTCCTCAAAGTGCATGATGGCACGCAAGAGGGCCCGTACGATCTCATTGATCAAGGTCAGATCAGTTGGGCGGGCGTATACCACAGGTTTCTGGCAGTTACCGGCCTGACCGATGCGCAACTCCCGGAGTACCGCTTCTGGGCGCTGTTCTGCCGACACATGGAACCGATCATCAACGTGTCCATGCTCTTGCGGGAACTCAACAATCGCGGTATCCCCCTGATCGTGGTTTCCAACGGCGAGTTCGGTTCACAACACGCCGCCGACCTCATCAGCTTCCACTACGGAGTGGAATGGGCAGGGGTTGTCGTCTCGTCTCTGGTGGGGTACAAAAAACCCCACCGGACCATTTGGGATGCGGCTCTGCGTGTCGGACAAGAGCGTGTACCCGACTTGCGGCCCGAGGAGATGATTTACGTGGACGACATCCCCCGGTACTGTGATGCCTTCAAGGCGCACTTCCCCGGATCGCGCGCGCTTTGTTTCAACGGGGTCAAGGACTCCGTCATCGATCTGCGGTGCACCCTCCGTTTGCTCGGCTTGCCGGTCTAGCGACCCAACGCACATGGCCCGCGGCAGCAGTCTTCCGACTGTTGCCGCGGGTTTTCTATTTTCTGCGCTTGCGCAACGCGCGCAACTGCTCAATCTCCGGCATCTGTTCTTTCAAAAAATCCTTTGGCAAACGGTCAAGGTGAAAAAATGTTCCGTGCTTTGGTTTTGTCTTTGCGATGACCTTGAAAAGCAGAACGATGCTCTGCTCGCGCGGGGTGAACTCGTTGCTAACTCCCACAAACTCCCCCCTTTTGATCTGTATGCCGAGTTCTTTTTTAGCGACGCGCGCGAGGGCGTGCTCGGGCGTTTCCTGGTACCAGAGAATGTTGCCGGGAATGTGCCAGTTGTCATAGAACTCATCGGTACGGTGGGTGAGCAAAATATGGTTCTCGTCTTTCATATAGGCGATGTCAACCGCGACGATGGGCAGTACCTTGCCCAGCGCCAAGAATACCGGATAGGGCGCGGGGATGCGGACTTTTGCGAGCAGTTGGACGAGTTGATCAATCTCGCTCTTGGTTAACTTCGTTTTGAAATTCATACCTGTTGGGGCTACGAAATACGAATGAGTACGAATATACGAAATGATCCTATTCGCGTTATTAGCTTCTTTAATTCGCGATATTTGCGATTACTATGGCTACTCCCTACTTTTTACTCCCTAGTGCAAAGAAACACCAGCTTCTTCATATAGCGGTGCAAAAACGGGAACACGACGGCGAGGGCGCGTTCGTAGCGATGGCGGCTGGTGTAAAAGCGCAAAGCGTCTGCTCCTTTGAATTTGAGAATGGCAAACCGGTTATCGGCGAGCAGTTTTGACATTTCTGCATAATCATAAAACTTGTCTTCAACCGGCTGGATGTTTTTGCGGGTTTTAATGTAGCGACTAAAGAGGATCCACTTGCGGTTCGGTACGGTTACCAGAAACTTTCCGCCCGGACGAAGCACGCGCCGGACTTCTTCCAGTACCCGCCGCGGGTCAAGTACATACTGAAAGGTATCAACCATAACCGCAAGGTCAAACGACGCATCGGCAAACGGCAGATGCGCGGCATCCGCTTCTACGATGCGCGCTTGCGGCACGGCGACGCGTGCCATGCCAATGAGACGCGGAGACAGATCAATGCCGGTCAGACTTCGTATGCCCGCTCCGCCGCGCTCGGCAATGGTTTTAAGCACCACGCCCTGTCCGACGCCTATTTCCAAGATGTCGCCGAAAAAACGCGGGCCGATGTCCAGCACCTCGTTATAGAAATCGCGGGAGACAAATACTTTTCCCGCGATCGCGTCGTAGCCGGCGGCGATGTCGCGCACGGTTATCTCTTGCCTACTTTTTTGCATATGCGTCTTCAATGAGCCGCTCAAACTGCCGCATATAGTTTTCAAATGAGAAATTTTTGACGCTTTCGGCGGCGTTTCTGCCAAACTCCCGTCGCATATTCTCGTTTGAGAGCAGACGGTTTATTTTTTCAGCGAGTGCGCGCGGATCTTGCGGCGGAACGAGAAAACCGTTCTTGCCTTCGTGGACAAAGACCGGCATTTCCCCCACCGCCGTTGCCACGACGGGCTTACCCGCTCGCAGGGCCTCCATGAGCGCGATACCGATGTCCACCGTCACCGCCGGTTCCACATACACGCTTGCCAGCGGCAACACATCGCCGATATCCATGCGACCCGGCAGGCGGACATACGCCATGGCTCCCATTTCTTGTACCTGCATTTTGAGCGTTTGCTCCAGAGCGCCCCAACCCACGATGACGACCTGTGCGCGCGGGTGCGCGCTATGTATGTCTTTTGCGGCGGCGATGAGATACCGGTGTCCCTTTTCTTCCACCAGCCGGCTCACGGTCAGAATGACAGACGCGCCGGGCGGAATACCGAGTTCGCGCAGTACCTCACGCGCCGGGCGCGGCGCCCGCTTTTCTAAAAGCGGCGGGATGTACATCGTCACAAACTTTTCCATCGGTATGCCCTCCTGCCTGCTCGTAAACTCGTTGACCGTCTTGCCGTCGGTGATGATGGTATGCGTACGGCGCGCGAGCTTGCGATCGGCGAATATCTGCCACCGCCGTTTATCGGGATACAAATTGTGTTCATACGCAATGATGACGGGTATGCGCGCGATGATAGCCGCGACGCGCACGATGAGGTTTGCCGAAAACAGGGAGGTGATGACGGCATCAAATCTCTCCCGGCGAAGGAAACGCACGAGGGAAAACCACGCCGACACATCGGCGAGCGAGGAAAAATACATTTTGTGCCAGTGCGCCGCCGGGAGTTGCACCTTGTCTTGAAGCGATTCCGGCTGTTCGGCAAACAGCGTGAGCAGGTGCGGCGTAAACCGGCCTGCATCAATCTCTTGCAATTGGTTGACGAGCAGTTTTTCGGCGCCGCCGACGGAAAGGCGGCCGATGGCAAACAAAACTTTTTTAG
>CAYIFE010000006.1:6401-12305 GCA_964362605.1 uncultured Candidatus Saccharibacteria bacterium | reverse complement strand
CGGGAAGTGGTCGCACACCACCTACCGTCTCGAACTGGCGAACGACATCCGTCACATCGCCGGAAGGGACGGCTGGGAAACCGGCCGGTTCGTGGAGGGCCTCGGTTCCGCCGTTGGCTACAAGACGCCCGATACGTGGGCGGACACGGCCAAGGCGCTCGGGGTCTCGGTGCCGAGCGCGATGGAGTTCCTGCGAAGCTGGAGGCCGAAGGCCGCGGCGAAGCTGGACGAAGTCGAGAAGTCGCTGGCGGATCTCGAGGAGGCCTCCTCGCAACAGGAGACCGACTCGGTGGTCGTCACCGTCTCGTTCGGCTCGCCGACCAACCGCGCGATCGCCGAGGGATACTGGGAGTCGCCGAAGGGCGTCTCGGGATACAACGCGGAGATTCGCCTCAAGGATTCCAGCAAGGGCTGGGCTGAGGGGAACATCGAGGTCGTCGGAATTTCCGGCACCGTTCTCTCGGTCAAGCACTCGGCCGGAATGCACGGCGGTTACTACGCCGTGTCGGTCGCGGTGATCCCGGGAACGGAGACCAAGATTCCGCCCCTCGAGACCGCCTGTTAAATCTCGCTCGAGGTCTCCAAGCAAGCAACCCCAGCTCGAGGGTCTGGATCAACAAAACCGTCTCTGTCGGTGAGTGTGTACTCACCCTGATGAGTCCCCGCCTAAGTCGATAACTTCGGCAGGCAGGCGAAAGGACGAAACAGAAATGTGGTTTATACAGAGAAATAGTTCATTGATAAGGCAATCAGCTGATTCCACTATCGGGTTTCGGCGCAGAGTTCGGAAAAAGGATTTCTGGATTGCGCGCCGAAACCCGGCTCCTGTTGGCATGCCGCCAGCGGGAAAGCCTAGCGCCCCGACAAATCTTCCGACGTGGGACGCAGAAACAGAAGAGAAGACAATGAGTAGTGGGATCGAATGGAAGTATCAGATCAGCAACCGCAACCCCGAGGAACCGCCGATCTCGTATTCGATTGGGGTGGGCTGGGGAACCGGCCATCTCAACGACCTGACGGTCGGTCTGGTGTCGGGCCTCGGAGCCGTGCGGACCGCCTACTCGGACCTGCCCGGTCTCGGGTACCACCGGCAACTCTGGCTCAACGCCCGCATGTCCGGCCCCGCCCAGATCGCGGACACCGCCTCCAAGCACCTCCTCGACATCTTCGCCCGCAAGCAGGGCAAGAAGTCCCCGCTGATCCACGGCGGGTTCAACATCGAGGACCGCAAGGTCGGCGAGTGGTTCCAAGACAACGGTTTCCTCTGCGGTCGCGAGATCGCGGAGTACGCCGGGGTTGCCCTGGACGCTCCCTTCCTCACCAACTGGGAACTCCTGGCCATCGCGGCCGAGGAGTGGCCCCGCCAGCGTTGGGGCATCTGCCCCAAGGTCACGGCCATTAGGGTCGTTGCCACCACGTACCGCGGGGACCAGGAAGTCGGGAAGGACGAGGCGTTGCGCGTGCTCGACGCGGCGGAGAGCTGGGCGCGCGCGATCGACCAGCGCAGCATCCGCGAGAAGGCGGACGCCGGGCTGGTTCACCTCCTCGACAAGGAGGTCGTGACGGCCGCCGTGGCTGTCACGCGCAAGGAGGGGTCGGTCGCCGGTCTCCGGCACGCGCTCCGCGTGTCTGGATACATCAAGTAGCGCCGCGGCGGGCGCAAACTTGCCTCCGGAGCAAGCGAAAACCCGGACGCCGTGAGAAGAGGCGTGAATTCTTCTCTACTAAAAGGCCCTACACACGCGTGGGGCCTTTGCATTTTTAAAATAGAATCAGAGTAGCTTCTTTAACTCCGCCGGAGTCATTTCCGCATCCCGCAGAATACTTTTGAGCACTTTCGGATGCAGGATTTTTTGCGCGTGAAAGGGAACGGTCACACGTTTTCCGTCTGCATTTTTGAAAATTTGGTGGCTGCCGCTTGACCGGGAGAACAAGAAGCCGCGTGACTGCACGACCGCAATGATCTGTTTTGCGGTTACGCGCGGAAGTTTCTCCGACATACATCCTTATACCGTCACTTCGACGGTTGAAAGGCTGATTGACGCGGGAGTGTTGATTGCTTCCCGATCCTGCCGGCGATCCGCCAGGTGCAGTTTTATGGCGTCCCGGATATTTTTGAGCGCTTCTTCATAGGTTTTGCCCTGCGTGTAGCACCCCTGCAACTGCGGGCACGAGACAAAAAAGCCGTTGGCATCTTGCTCCACAACAATGGAAAGCCGATATTGCTTCATACGGTTACTATAACGCATCAGCGCCAGAAATCAAACATTCCAATAGCCATTTACCCATCGCCACCGGCACCCCCGAAGAAGTTGCGCACGCCAAAGAATCGTATACGGGGAGGTATTTGAAGGAGATGTTAAAACGGAAATGATTTGCTGGACTTTTGATCCAATACAAGATAAAATCCGAAGGTTGGAATAACCGCTGACCACATGGAGGAATTCTGTGTCCAAATCCAACATCGATCCCGCGCACATTGAGAAGCTCCTTGCAATCGTCTCGCTCGCAGAAGAAGTCATGCTGTTTGACAAACGGCTAGAGGTTGAAAAAGAACTCCGAACAGGGACCTGGCCGCAACATGGCAGCAACGTCTTATTCCTCTGCGGAAGTTTTCCTTTCTTCACAGGTATATCGTACATCATGCTCGTCCCCGCAGTCGCCATCTCTTCTTTTCCCGGTCTTTTCCCAGACATGGGAGTTGAACGGTGTCTGCATTTCGGATTTGCAACTTGGGATCCTGTCGAAGGGAAGATCGGGGGGTTCCCCTTCAGTTTCTTCGTATCCGAAAGCGGGAGAAAGCATCTGGTCATCTCCTTCAACGGACGCTGCCTGTCGCTCGGTAGCGAAGGAACTACCGATAGCTGCGATGTCGAAAAGCTGCGCAAGTTCAGGGGAAGATGCCCGACGACCACCATAGAAGTCATCGAGCGCCTCGTCTCAATGTTTCCGGCTAAGGGAACAAGGGGAACCCATTGCAAGACGCAAGCGCTCGCAGCTCTCTCTGCAGCTAAAAAGAGCGAGAGTAACTAGGAGGTTCGGTCAAGCCCGCACGAGCAAGAATAGCAAGAGAAGCCCTTGCCTCCGGAGCAAGCGAAATCCCGGACGCCGTGAGAAGAGGCGTAATTCTTCTCAACCAGGCCCTCCTCTGCACTGCACGGGGGCCTTCGCATTTCATAAAACTTTCGTTGCATTCTTCTCCTTTGCCGTGTTATCGTATCCGTATGCGCTATCAATCCACCGTGGTCATCAATAAGGAAAAGAAGTGGTTTGTGGCTCGCTCGCTTGAGCTCGGCGTCGTCAGCCAGGGGCGGACGATTGAGCAGGCAAAAAAGAATCTTACGGAAGCGGTTGCGCTGTATCTTGAGGATATGCCTGCGCGGCGCAAGCGCTTAAGTACCGAATCGCCGCTCGTTACGGCAATCGAAGTTGGACGTGGCTAAAACCTTTTCCGGCAAGGAAATAGTACGTATTCTGACCCGAGCGTTCGGGTTTTCTTTCGTTTCACAAAGGGGCAGTCATGTGAAACTGCGCAGGGTGAGCGGTGGGAAAACACTAACAACTATTGTCCCGCTCCACCGCGAACTTGCCCGCGGTACACTGCTCGGCATCCTTGAACTTGCAGGGGTGAACGAGGAAGAATTTCAGCGGGCCGCATGATGTCTTTCTTCGATCTCGTCGCGCCAGTCTATGATGCGCTGCACATCGGAGCGCGCAAAACTGCGCGCACAGTTGCCGCGCTGGCGGAGTTCAAGCCGACCGATCGCGTGCTTGATCTTGGTGGCGGGACGGGCAGGGTCGCGCGCTTTTTTGTCGGATCGGTTGCAAGCGTTACCGTCGCAGACCCCTCGGAAAAAATGCTCGCGCAATGCAAACGCAAACAAGGACTTGCGTGCGTGCTCGCTGAAGCGGAGCATCTCCCCTTTGCCGACGCAAGTTTTGAAAAAGTGATTATCGTGGACGCGTTTCACCACTTTGCAAACCACGAACGGGTCATTGCGGAAGTCCGGCGCGTCCTTGTTCCCGGCGGCAGGGCAATTTTAGAAGAATTCAACATTGGCACGTTTGCGGGAAAGTTCGGTCAGCGGATGGAGTGGCTCTTTGGCATGCAAAGCCACTTTTTTACCCCTCCCGATCTCGCAGCCCTCTGGCAACAGCACGGCTTCACCACCACAACCACCGACCGCGAAAAGAAGGTATACTACCTCGTCTGTCGGAGATAGCCACGTCACGCCAACCTGTCAACTATCCTGTTTGACGATCGTTCAATGGGATAGCTATACTCCTACTACGCATCATTCATCATCAATGACTCCACCGACTCACGATAAACAACGCATGAAAGGTTCCCTCACCCTTTCTATTCTCGAACGGCTCGCTGATGCGCCGC
Source organism: uncultured Candidatus Saccharibacteria bacterium (assembly GCA_964362605.1). Lineage (GTDB taxonomy): Bacteria > Patescibacteriota > Minisyncoccia > UBA6257 > 1-14-0-10-40-38 > CAYIFE01. The sequence continues at coordinate 7,915 of CAYIFE010000006.1, read as the reverse complement.
GGGTGGCGGCGGATTTATTGGACTGTTTCCTCACCGATTACCACAGTTCCTACCGTATGCTGCGCGGCCTGCCAACGCACAGACTGACAAAAGCCCAGTGGCGCACCGAACGCGAGCAGACCGAGCGCCAGGCGTTCTACAACCTCATCAGCAAACTGCACCGCGATGGCCTCGTCGAGAGAATGGGGACTCAAAACAGTAGCGCATTGTGGAAACTCTTACCCTCGGGTCTCAAACGGTTGGCTGGGCTCAAGCGCCGTCAAAAAACAGCCCTTCCTTCTTCCGTATATGAAACTTCTCCGACACCACAGTGGACCATCGTCACTTTCGACATCCCGGAGCGGGAAAAGCGCAAACGCGTGTGGCTGCGCCATGCGCTCAAAGGACTGCAATTCACCCAACTGCAAAAGAGTGTGTGGATCGGTAAATCAAAAATTCCCCGCGACTTCCTCGAGGATCTGCAACGCCTCCGCATGCTTTCCTACATTGAAATGCTCGCCATCACCAAAACAGGGAGTTTGAAACAAATCAACTAGCCAATGCGACGATCGTTCAATAGGATAGTTGACCGGCTGCAGGCAGTCGGCAAACGTTTTCCGAACTCCCCTGGGGTCTATATTTGGCGCAACCAAAAACGCATGCCGATCTACATCGGCATGGCAGGAAGTTTAAAAAGGCGGATCGCGAGCTATTTCCTTGCGCGCGCGGCGGAGAAAACGAAAGAAATGGTCGCCGAGGCGCGATCGCTTTCGTTCACCAAAACCGCGAGCGTGCTTGAGGCGATGGTGTTGGAGGCCAACCTCATCAAGCGCTACTGGCCCAAGTACAACGTCAAGGACAAAGATGACCGCTCGTTCGCCTACTTGGTAGTTTTGAAAGGTATCCCTTCGACAAGCTCAGGGAAGATGGGCGGCTATCCGAAACCGATCATCGTGCGGGGACGGGAGCTCGCAAAATTTGTTCCGAATGGGACGATACCAAACGCGAATGGTTCTTCCTCCTCTGCCCCGCCGCGCGGGGCTATGGCGGACAAGCGCACTCTCGCCGTATTTGGTCCGTACCAAAGCGCATATCTGCTGCGCACCACGCTTGAACTCGTGCGGCGGATTCTTCCGTTCAGCACATGCCAATCAGCAAATACTGTACACCCTGAACCCGCTCGCCTCGCTGAAACTCCGGCGAAGCGGGTCGAAGAGTTACAAAAGCCAAATGGTACTCCTTCGACTTCGCTCAGGAAATATGGTCCGTGCTTCCACTATCAGATCGGGCTGTGCCCGGGGGCGTGCATCGGAGCAATCACGCCGGCGGAATACGGGAAAAATATCAAACGTCTGATGCTTTTTTTCAGCGGGCAAAGCAAGCGGTTGACAAAGCAGCTCAAAAAAGAAAATCCCGAAAAGGCCGCCGCGCTTGCACACGTTGAAGATGCGGCACTACTTGCCCATTCGGACAAGATTTTAGACAGCTCCCGCGCGCTCGCGCGCAACCGTATCGAGGGCTACGATGTGTCGCAC
>CAYIFE010000006.1:0-6301 GCA_964362605.1 uncultured Candidatus Saccharibacteria bacterium | reverse complement strand
GAAGTGCTCGAACGCCGACTCAATCATCACGAGTGGCCGTACCCCAATCTCATCCTCGTTGACGGCGGCACCAACCAAGTACGCGCGATGCGTGCGGTTTTGAAAGACCGCCATTTGGATATTCCCGTCGTGGGCTTGGCCAAAGGCGGCCTCCACGCCGGCTCGGCCTACAAAACCGACAAACTGCTCGTCGCAGGAGCGAAAAAAACCAGCCGCGAACTCATCGCGAGTTCCAAAAAGCTCTTCCAAGAAGTCCGCAACGAAGCGCACCGGTTTGCAATAAAAGCAGGAAGACGACGCACAAAGCGGTCATTCATGCACTGACCATGACTAATTTCTGGCATACATTGCCCCGTCCCTTCTTCGCGCTCGCGCCGATGGCCAACGTCACCGACGCGGCGTTTCGGCGGCTGATCGCGAAATACGGAAAACCGGACGTGATGTGGACGGAGTTCGTCTCGTGTGACGGGCTGCTGTCGGCGGGGCGGGAGAAACTTTTGGTCGATCTCTGGTATTCAGAAGCTGAGCGGCCAATCGTTGCGCAGATCTTTGGTGCCGTGCCGGAGCATTTTTATCAGTGCGCGCAGCTGGTCGCCTCGCTCGGTTTCGACGGCATTGACATCAACATGGGCTGTCCCGACCGCGCGGTGGAAAAACAGGGTGCGGGTGCGGCGCTGATGAAAAACCCAAAGCTCGCAAAAGAAATCATTGCGCAAACCAAGCGCGGCGCTGACGGATTGCCGGTTTCAATCAAAACCCGCATCGGATACAGCAAAAATGAACTTGAAGCGTGGTTGCCGCATTTGCTCGAAGCCGAACCGGCGGCGGTCACGCTACACCTGCGTACACGCAAGGAAATGTCTTCCGTGCCGGCTCATTGGGACGCGGCGGCGCAGGCGCGCGAGATCATTGAGCGGTTTGGTGGCGCGAGCGCCGCCTCCGCCGGAGGGCGGACGCTCCTCATCGGTAACGGCGATAGCGCGACGCTCGCCGATGCGCAAGAAAAAGCACAGCGATATGGCGTCGACGGCGTGATGATCGGCCGCGGAATTTTCGGGAACCCGTTTTTGTTCGCGCGGAGCGAACAAAAACGTCCTGAACCGGGTGAAGGACTACCTGCCATTAAACTACGTCTGAGCGTCATGCTCGAACATACGCAACTTTTTGAACAGCTCTACGATCCGAATCGCGCGCCTGATACGATCAAACAACCGTGGCTCAAAAACTTTGACGTGATGAAAAAGCACTACCAGGCGTACGTTTCCGGCTGGCCAGGGGCGAAAGAACTGCGCGCGCAGTTGATGACCGCAGAAAGCGCCGCCGAAACGGCGGCGATCGTTGCGCGGCGCTACCCAAACATCGCACCATGACATTCCAACATTCTGCAGAATGTTGGAATGTTGTTCGACACTTCTTTTTCTTTCCTTATTCCAATGTTCTTGAGAACATTGGAATAGACGAGTGCTACCTTCTTTTGGCTTACCCGCTTACCGCACCAGCGCGGCGATGAAAAACCCCGCCATCACCAGCACGAGCGCGATCTTTAGAAAAGAACTTACCAGAAATCCGAGGAATGCGCCGAAGGCGGCGCGCAGAGCCGAGTCGGACTGACGGCCGGCGAGTAGCTCCCCCACAAACGCGCCGATAAACGGCCCGAGCAAGACGCCGAGCGGGCCGAGCGTGATCAACCCGAGCAGTAATCCGAGCGAGGCACCGATCAATCCAAACCGCGTCGCGTGGTAGCGCTTCGCGCCGAGGAGCGGGAGTACAATATCAAACGCGAACGTGAGCACGGTCAAACCGAGAAATACAAGCACGGTTGTTAGCGAAAGCGTCGTGAAATCAGTCGCAAGGGCGTATATGAATAGGCCCAGCCACGCTATAGGCACGCCCGGAAGAAATGGCACAACAACACCAAGTAATCCGATGCCGATGAGAAAGAATGTGATAATGATTGCGATGATTGAGTTCATAACATAACACTATCACGCGTGCCATTATTTTGACAAAATTGCTGATACACCGTAGAATGACACCGCTCTCACCGTGAGAGTTTTTCGCTCCTCAATCCCCTCGGAGTTCTCATGCGCCTACTTCCCCGTCTCCTGCTCGCGCTCGCGGTCACGACCCTCGTCAGCGCCACGCCCGTTCCCGCCCGAAACGCCGGTTTCGGCCCGATGACCGGCCTGTGGAGCATCACGCTCACCGCCAAGGACAACCCGTGGGACGGTGGCAAGGTGACCACAGAGAAGTCCAAGGGGGTGATCGTGGAGATCGCCGACGCCACCGGCACCGGCCCGTCCACGGTCTCCATCGGTGAGTTCGCCGTGCTGGAGGAAACCACCGGCCCCGTGTTCTTTCCGCCGATGAGCGGTCCTCGCTACGGCAAACAGTTCCGCCTCCTCGGCGAGAACGGAGAGGTGCTGCGCGGCAAGGCCGTCATCAACAACATCGGCCTCGCCGTATCGTTCACGGCAACCGCGTCCACCGACGACCAATTCGGAATCGTGGATGTCGTCATCAAGGGGAAGCGGATCGGGTTCTAGCCCGTCCGCCCTTGCGGCCCTGCGCCGCGCTCTCGGTTGAGAGCGCGGCGGTTTTTTTGTGTTACACTTGGCGCAACGTGACACGGTATACGATTATCGGCTTGGCTAGTGTTGCAGTTGTTCTCATTGCCGCATTTGCAGTTTTGCTTTCGTCTTCACCGCAACCAAATCTCATACCACAGCAATCTTCCATGACCATCACCAGTCCGGCATTCAAAGAAGGCGAGTTCATTCCCGCCAACTATACCTGCGACGGGCGGGACGTGAGCCCGCCGCTGACGATTGAGGGCGTGCCCATTATCGCGGGTCGTATTCCAGGCACCATGTCTCTCGCGCTCATTGTAGACGATCCTGACGCGCCCGCCGGAACCCTTCGACCCGGCTCAGGGCAATCCTGGGTGCACTGGGTGCTTTACAACATGAGCCCGACGGTCCAATTTATTCCTGAAAACTCGATCACGCCCGGCGCTTTTAAACCAATCAAGAATTCACCCGGCCCGACATCGCCGCCGATTGCAGAGCAAGGCAGGACAAATTTTGGTACACCCGGCTATGGCGGCCCGTGCCCGCCCAGCGGCACACACCGGTATTTTTTCAAACTCTACGCGCTAGACACCATCATTAAGTTCAACGAACCGCCGAGTGCAACAGAATTGGAGCAAGCCATGGCCGGTCACATCATTGACCGAGCCCAACTGATGGGCCGGTATGCACGGATTAAAATTTAGCGGTGCTCGCGGCTAATGTTAAGAACAGTTACTTATTTGTTGACAAAGGTAGTAGTAGTAGTATGATTAAAAGGTCATCGAGTTGGAACGTGCCATTCCCATTAACAACTAACAACAACGATATGAAAAAACGTAGTATCGCAGTAGCAACAGCAGTTATTACCGTCGCGCTCATGGTCGCAGGGGGCAGTCGAGTAGCAAACGCGGCTAACACAAAATTGACGGTGAAGGTGCTCAACACCTTAAGCCAGCCGATTCAAGGCATTGCCGCTCAAATCGCGGACTCGAATGACGGCGCTATCTTACAAAAGGAGGTTACCGATGCAAGCGGCGTGGTAAATTTTTTCGTGCCTCAAACCCCCGCCAGCGTCAAACTGATTGTAGCTCAAGATTCTGACACGTGGGAGGTATACACCTCGAAGTATGAATTCGGGGTTGGGCAGGATACCTATGTAACCGCCATCAACTTGAAATCGAAGGGACCGCTCTATTTCACTTCTTTTAATGTGAGCGTTCTTGACATAAACCACATTGGTATCGCCGGCGCGAGCGTGGTTGCGTACCTGCCGGAAAACAAGAACGTCACGGGCACGACCGGATCAGAAGGCAAGGCGACCCTTTCGTTACCGTACAGCCCAACGGGCTTTACGGTTGTCGCAAAAGCACCGGGGTATCTTCCCGATAAGTATCCGTTCACCGGACCGCTTGGCGAGAAACCGTATGACTACGCGGTTGTCCTCCAAAAAGAGGTGGTGGTTGACCCAAAGGCGAATGATGTCGGATTCATGAAACTATTAGTGACAAACGCGCTGACGAAGTACCCGATTCCCAACGCGAAGGTTACCGTTATCATCGATGCCGGGCAGGAGGTTGATCTCATAACCAACGAGAAGGGCATGACCGACGTCATCCGCGTCCGACCGGGCAGCACGGTGATTTTTAATGTCTTCGCCGACGGGTTTTATCCGCTCAAGAACAAGCTTCCCGCCGGTGCCGGCCAATTCACGTTCACCGCGGCTCTCTTCCCAACCGCAACGGACGTAAAGCCCTGCATCGATGACTTCTACTACCTTAAGCGGGGCGACCGCGGCACCGACGTGAGCGAACTGCAGAAGCGCCTTCGGGCAACCGGTATCTACCGGGACGATGTCACCGGTTTCTACGGTTCGCGCACCGAGACGGCCGTCCAGCAAGCTCAATCAGTGCTAGCACCATGCTACAAACCCGACGTGAAACCTCCCCTCACGCCAACGCCGCTGCCATCGCCAAACCCGAACACAGAAACCGCGAAGACGCTGATTAGTCAGATCAGCCAACTCGTTGCCCAGGTACAGAAGCTCCTCCAAGTGCTCCAAACGATGTTGTAGATCGTTCATCCTCAAATCGCATCTCGCTACCAGAAAACCCGCCGTTTGGCGGGTTTTCTGGTAAGGCAATTTGACACAAAAGCACCTCGTGTGCTGGTGTTTTCGGGCTCAAATCGAGCCCCAGTGCGCTTCAGTGGCGCTGGGAGTACAGGAGTGTAGCATGTTCCCTCTCGGTCTGCGGCGGCTCCTCGGGGCCCCGCTTCTCGTGTTCCTTCCCATCTTCTTCCTCTACGCCCCGCACGCCGCGGCGCAGAATCCCGCCGGCCCCATGCAGGGGGTGTGGGCCGGCACCGCGAAGGTGTCGTACCCCAGCCACTGCGGCGGCGTGATCACGGACACCGCCGAGATCACCGCGCTCCAGATCAAGGACTTCTTCGACAAGGGCGAACAGTCGACGATCTGGGTCGAGAACATCGAGATGGCTCTCGGCCCCAAGCTCGGAAACACGAGCTTGGGAACGAACCTCCTCTACGGCACGCGTCTCCCCGGGAAAAAGACGAAGACCGTCGAGCGTCATGTCTTCACGGCTTCCTCGGGCGCCGGCATCCTGTGGGGAGAGTTGAAGGTCAAGCTCAACCCCAAGACCGGAGAGGTGAAGTCGGAGCACATCAAGGCAACCCTGATGGTTCCGGCATTCCTCAACGGAGAGGTTGGGATGCTCGAGGCGAAGATGAATCTCGAGCGGGTGGGCGACTTTAACCCCGCCGCGCCGGAGGTGGTGACCCAAGAAGCGATCAAGATCGGCTCTTCGAGCGCTCTCATCAGCGGCCTCGTGACGCCGAACGGATCGCCGACGCTGGCGTGGTTCGAGTGGGGACCCGAACTCGAGTCGGCCACCGAACCGGTGTTCATCGGAGAGATCGGGAAGTTCGTCCCGATCTTCATGGATCTCACCGGTCTCGCACCCGGAACGGAATACAAATTCCGGGTGGTGGCCAAGAACGGGGTCGGGTTTTCGAAGGGGAAGACGCTGACGTTCAAGACGTCTCCGTCCCCGCCCCCTCCTCCGTCGGGGCAGTGACGAGAGCAGACATGGCGCGACGCAGTCGCGCCTGGCCGGATCCCATCGCGGGGTCCGGCTCTTTTCATTTTTGACAACCGATATGTTGAGAGATACCCTAAACATGTACGGGTTCCTGGACAAGCCAGGCCAAGGGGTCATAGGGGGAACAACACGCCGGTTCGCTTGCTCACCTCCCCAAGATGACACTCGACCCGACCCGTACATTTTACATAATGATGGCGGATCAAAATTTGAAACAAAAAGCCGCCGCGCTCGTGCGCGAGCTTAAAAAACTGCACCCGGACGCCAAGATTGCCCTGAAATATGGCAATAACTGGGAATTGCTGGTCGCGGTGGAACTCTCGGCGCAGTGCACGGACAAAAAAGTGAACGAAGTGACGGCGAAGTTGTTTAAAAAGTATCGGACGCTCGACGACTATGTGCGCGCGAAGCCAAGCGAGTTTGAAAACGACATCCACTCAACCGGCTTCTACCGAAACAAAACGAAAAACATACTCGCCGCGGCAAAACTGGTAAAAGAATAGTTCGGCGGCACATTGCCGCGGACGATGGAAGAAATGCTCACTATCCCCGGCGTGGCGCGCAAAACGGCAAATGTCGTCCTCGGCAACGCCTACGGCGTGGTGGAAGGGATTG
>CAYIFE010000005.1:8591-12999 GCA_964362605.1 uncultured Candidatus Saccharibacteria bacterium | reverse complement strand
GGCGCGAGAGCGCGCCTTGTCTTCCCGCGAAAACGAAAAATCAAGCTCCTTTTTAACCGCAAACTGCTCCTTTTGCTCGGGAGTCAAAAGCGCGTATACCAGTCCTTCGGCCATCTCCGGCGTGACCGCACTCTCGCGCTCAAGCGGCACCAGCAAGCCGTCTATGCGCAAGGTCGGTTTCTTACCCACGCCGATGTGCAGATCGGATGCGCCCTGTTTTGCGGCAACCAACATCAGCTCGTGAAGTTTTGTTTTGAAATCATCCATGGGAGTAATCGCGAATAGCGCGAATCCGGGAAGGTAATAGCGCAAATGAATTTCGTATCCTCCCGATTCGAGATATTACCATCTTTAATTCGTGATATTAGCGATTACTAACTAGTGTATCACAGCTCCTCCGTTTCGCGCAGAACATCTTCCATGTTGACCAGCCCTTCCAATGCCTTGAGGATGCCGTCTTGGCGCAGAGTGATCATGCCCTGCCGTTTCGCTTCCTCTATCAGTTTGTTCTCGCTAAAATCGCGTTTGCCGATGAGCTCGGAAAGCTCCGGTGTCATTTGAAACGTCTCAAAGAGCGCGATGCGCCCCGCGACGCCGCGCTGGCGGCACACGCCGCAACCAGGCGCGTGGAATATGTCGTACGGCTCGCGATACGCGGCGACAGCCGCCGCCGGCAATTTGGCAAGTTCCCGCTTGACGATGGCCGTGATGGCCGGTGACGCATCGGCTTTTTTTCTGCAATTCTGGCAGAGGCGGGAAACCAGCCGCTGACTGACCATGAGCCCAATGCCGGCCGAGAGCAAAAACGGCGGCACCTCCATGTCCACCAGGCGCGAGATGACGCCGATGGCATTGTTGGTGTGCAAAGTGGAAAGCACGATGTGGCCGGTAAGCGCCGCATGGATGGCGAGTCCGGCGGTCTCGTTGTCGCGGATCTCGCCGACCATGATGGCATCCGGGTCCTGGCGCAGGATCTGCCGCAAGCCCGTTGAAAAATCGTAACCGATCTCCGGCCGCACCTGCGATTGGTTGACGCCCTCAATGGTGTATTCAACGGGGTCTTCCAAACTGATGAGGTTGACCTCCTGTTTGTTGAGAATGCCCATGAGCGCGTACAGGGTCGTCGTCTTGCCGCTACCGGTGGGCCCGGTGAGCAGGATCATGCCGAACGGTTTTGCGATGGCGGTTTTGAGCAGTTCAAGATTGCGGCCGACCGCACCTATCTCTTCCAAACTCTTGAGCCCGACGACCGGGTCAAGCACGCGCAGAGCCGCTTTCTCGCCTCCGGAGGTCGGGAACACGGATACGCGAAAATCAATTTCTTTCTCAAAGATCACGGTGCGGAAGCGGCCGTCCTGGGGCACGCGCGTTTCGTCAAGTTTCATGCTTGAGAGCACCTTGATGCGCGAGACCACTCCCTGGCTCAATTCAACCGGCAAATCCATCACCTCGTGCAGATCCCCGTCCACCCGAAACCGCACGCGCGTGCGGGTGCGCTGGGGCTCCACATGAATGTCCGATGCCTTCGCGTTGACCGCTTCTTTGAGGATGGAAGCGACGATGCGGATGATGGGCGCGTCGTTCGCGCTCGCGGACATCCCCTCTTCCAACCTGACTATTTTTTGCAGGGGCGACCCTTCGCCGACGGTGACATTCAAGCTGTTTAAAGCCGCCCGCACCTCGTCGGTAAACGGCGAGAATTTTTTCAGCACCGCATCCACATCCGACGGGGTGACCACATAGACGCCGAGGTTGACGCGCTGCTGCTGGGCCAAAAACCGCAGGGCCTGCTGGGCAGTCGGGTCATCGGGATGCACCATGCCAACCACGAGCATGTCCTTGGCGCGCGAGATGGGCACCATGCGGTACGTGCGCGCCGTATCCAGCGGCAAAAGTTTGACAACCTCTTCGGCCACCGTTCCCGGTTCAATTTTTTTGTAAGGAATTTTTAGGAGACCGCTCTTTATCTTGGCAAGCTCGTTTTCGTCCACGAGATTTTTCGCGTAGATGACGTCTTCCGCATTTTTCTTGAGCGACTCGGCTTCGCGCAAAACACGCTCCCCCGCATCGGCGGTGAGGTACCGCCCCGTCACCAGCGCACTGATGATATCTTGGTTCTTCATTACAGCGGCAAAAACGGGTTGGGTCGGCCGTTTATGCCCGCCAGTGGCGCTCCGAACGAGGGTTTCAGCTTCTGAAACGCGGCGCTTTTTATCACCTCGGATGGGTCCACGAACGTGAGATCGGAGATCTGCTGAATGCGCTCAAGAGGCGCGGGCAAGACCACATCCAGTTTCGGCGACGGCGCGAAAAAGAGATAATAGACCGCGAAGGCGACAAAGCCGATGATAAAAACGGCGAACAGGATGGGCGCCCAATTGATGGATCGTTTTTGTTCAAAGAGAATGGCCATACTCTGGTTACTAGTTACTGGTTGCTGGCTTTTCGTTCCTCGCTATAATTTCTGATAATACGTGTTCACGACCATGGTGTAAGTGTAGTTTTGTCCGCTCGCGCCGCCGGCAACGCCCAGCGAGGCGATGTCCATGATGCGCACGTTCGTTTCCAAACTTTGCGCGAACGACTTGAACGCCGGATAGGAACCGGCCAGGCGCAACGTGAGCTGTATGGTGCCGACCACCGGCACATTTTTGCCCGCCACCCCGCCCGCCGATTGAGAAAACGGCAGAACGTTGACGCCGACCGATTCCAGGAACAATCCCGAGGCCTGCGCCAGAGAGTTCAGCTGGTTGATAATGGCGGCGTAGCCGGCGTCGGTGGGCAGAGCGAGCGAAATGTTTTCCTGGAGTCCCGAAAGCGTTTTGTACCGGTCAATGGCCGCTTTCACCTCCGCGACGATTGCCCGCTGGTTGTCAACCAGTTCTGATTTTGTCGCATAATCGCCGCGTAGCTGGTTTATTTCCTGGTACCCGGGAGAAAGGAGCGTGGCGTAGACAAAGATCGTCGCCGCCAGAAGCGCCAAGCTCGCCAGTAAACTTAAAAATCGCACCGAGGACGGTTTCATGATTTGAAAAACTTCGGGTCAAAAAAGAGTACGACGCCCGCGCTCACGCGGCCTCCTTCGGCAAGCTGTGAACCGTCCAGCTGGTACCGCATAACTCCCGGCATGCGTTCGTAGGTTGCCAACTGCTGGGCGAGCACCTCGTACGACTGCGCTACCAGCTGTACGCGGACACGGTTTTCGGCAACACTAAGATCTATCCCGCGGTAGTACGCGCGCTGGTTCGTATTCTGTTCCAACAGGGAAAAGATCTTTGAGGGTGCGACGTGGCGCGCGAGGAGCGTTTTCAGATTGATGAGCTGAAACTGGAACGCAAGGTACTGGTCCTGCTGGCCCTGCGAAACCTCGCCGGCGAGCGCTTCAAGATCGGCGTCCCGTTTCTCTATCTGGGAAGCAATGAAGGCCTTGTAGCCGAACGCGAGACCAAAATAGCTCAAGAAAAAAACACCGAATACGAACAGCAGGAACAGCAAAAGACGCCACGCAACGCCCGCGCCGGGCGAGCGCTCTTGGTTGAGACGCGATTGCACATCACTCTGTGGCAATGGTTCCATGGCGGGACGCGCGTCCGGGCTGGTTTAGGATCCTCACACGAAACCTTTCATTCCCAAGCCGATCGCCACCGCGAGTAGCGGTCCGGCTTCTTTGGTTATCGGCTCCAAACCGCGCTGATAGTTGATGTTGGCAAAGGGATCCGCTTTCTTGACGGGAAGTTTTAACTGCTTGGCGGCATACGCTTCAATGCCAACGAGATTTGAGCCGCCGCCGGAAAGGATGACCTCCGCAATGGTGTCGCGGTAGGTAGTTTCAAACGTCGCTATGACCCGTTGCGCTTCAGTAAGTATAACATCTACCAGGGGTAGAATTAGTGTGGATAACTCTTGCTCGCCGCCAAACCCAAGCATCCCCCGCTGTTTTTTGAGATCTTCCGCGCGGCGCGGGCTGATGGCAAGACCGCTGGCTATGGTTTGCGTGAGCGATCCGCCGGCAAAATCCGTTTGTCCGCTGAACTTCAAAAACAGGTCCTGCGCGACCGAAAAACTCGTGGAACGGCTCCCGATGTCAATGATGAGCACCGGTTTTTTTGCGCCGTAAGTCAGCGCCCGCGCCAAGCTCATGCCCTCCACCTCCACCGAACGTAGCGTGATGCCCGCGGTTTTGAAAATCTGGTGGTACTTTTGGATCTGTTCGTTTGGAATGGAGACCAAAAATATCTGCTGTTTCGGCGCGCCAACCTCGTCAGTGCGTTCGCCGACGCGGACCCAGTCAAGGGTCACCGCGGAAAGCGGCAGAGAAATGTACTGCTTCGCCTGAAATTCAATGATCTTCCTGATCTCACTCTCGGAGGCCGCGGGCACTTCAATGAGCGTTGAGAAGGCGAGAAAG
>CAYIFE010000005.1:1213-8581 GCA_964362605.1 uncultured Candidatus Saccharibacteria bacterium | reverse complement strand
GCGCCGCGCGCGAGCAAAAGTTTGAGATACTGCGGCAGGTTTTCTTCCGAAAGCTTCAGGTTGCTCGTCTGGATCGCCGCGTTAAAACGATCCAGGTAGCCGTAGGTTTCCAAAATCGCATAGTTGGTCAGGGAAAATTGGTCCTTTACCCGCGCGAGCTGTGCGATCTTAATGGACGTGGTGCCGATATCAACACCGAGAAACGACGTGTCCGCGCCAAGACCAAGCGATGAAAAAAGAGACATGGTGTGGCATGATTATATCATGACTGCTACGCTCTTAAAACTGAAAGAGCTCGCGCTGGACGCCCTTTTCCCGCCCCTATGCCTGTGGTGCAGAAAGATACTTGCCGCAGAGGGTAAAGAGCGCAACCTGTGCGATACGTGCTTTGACTGCATCCCGGTGCGCACCGCCTATACCTGCCCGACCTGCGGAGCGCGCCTTGCCAATATGGAAAGCGCGTGCCACCGCGATATGCCGCTACATCTGGCTGCGGCCGCGCCGTACAGCCATGAAATAGTACAGCGTCTCATATTGGACCTAAAGTATCGCAGGATGACCGCCGCGGCTATGCCGCTCGCCCATCTCATTGCCAAACATCTTACACACATACGCTTGCCGCGCGAATCCATGGTCCTCGTTCCCCTGCCTCTGTATCCGGCACGCAAGCGCAAGCGCGGCTTCAATCAAAGCGAGCTCATTGCGGAACTCCTTGCACCAAAACTCGGCATCGCGCCGGAAACGACTGCGCTCGCGCGCGTAAAAAACACCCTCCCGCAGGCGAACATTGAGCACAAGGATGCGCGCGCGCGAAACGTTGCGGGCGCGTTCGCGGTGCGCCGAAGTGAAAAAATAAGATCAAAAACAATTCTCCTCCTTGACGACGTGCTGACCACCGGCGCCACGATGGCAGAGGCCGCGCGAACGCTGAAAGCGGCCGGCGCGCGGCGGATTATCGCGGTCGTTGCGGCGAAGGCGTGAGAGTAATCGCGAATAACACGAATTAGAGAGGTAATAACGCGAATGAAAAATGAAGAGCGCCTGCTCGCAATGAGAGGCGCCGCTTGGTGCGCTATGTCGGGATTCCGCAACCGGTACGGGCGCAGAGATAGCTCCCGGTCATGTCGGCTCGCGAGATGTGCCGCCACCACGGATATTCGCCGCGCAGAGCGCGTTCCACATTGAGAACAACCTGCCGCACTTCGTGATTGACCGAAAACTTGGTGCGCTGCCATGTCAGAAACTCCCACTGGCGCAGGTTTGCGCCGATGAGAAACCCAACGTGGTTGCCCATGGCCATCGGGTACTGACAAAGCACATCGGGAACGCTCGCCTGCCGCATTGCGGCGTAGAGCGCCGCGTTTTTGCGCGAAGCGCGCGCAAACACCTCGTTAAGAATCGACGGCGCTTGTTTGTCATACTCGTAGAAACCGAGTTCGGGCGTCACGAGCGTGCGCAGATGCGTGCAGAAACCGTGTCTCTGCAGATCCCGCCAGCTACGAAAGCTCATGACGTCCATGAACGTCGCACTCACCAGTTCAAACTGGCTTGGCAATTTGTCGCGCGGATCGCGCTCACCGCCGCACTGTTCGACAATGGGATCACCGAAAGGAACTTTCTGCACATCATCGCCCGCGTTGAGCGTTCCCAGTAGAACCTGTTCGGTCAGTTCCCGGAAAAGCATATGACAGCAAGGCTCAAACCGCTTGTGATCTAGGTAACGCCAACCGGCTCGCCGCCACGGCGAGATCTCCAGATGGCGCGCGAAGTGAGCGCCGCCGACCTGCTCCGCTTCTTCCAGAATAAGTTCGGCGAGCGCGAAGTTCTCGGGCGTGCCGTCCAGCCGCAGGTGCATGAGAAGTTCCGGAAACTGTTCGCCGCTGACGCTGACGCCCAGCGAGGTGAGCGTTGCGCACGGCAGGAGGTTGCCGGCAACATCACACGTCTCGCCGATGACCGCGCTCGCGAGTTCTTTGGCATTCACATACGGTGCAAACAGCTCGCGCAGAAACGCCGGCAAAGCGCCGTCAAACGAATTGCCGACGAGCGATCGGTAATCGCCGATGAGCGACATGATTGAATCAAGAACCAAATCCGCAAGCTCACTGCCCCATCCCACCCCGATCTCTTCGTGAATCGGGTACGCGGGCGACTGGGAAAAATCCACGTACCGGCTGGAAAGCTCAACATAGCCCGCACCCGGCCTGCCCCATTCAAGCGACTTGGCCGCGAGGAGGGAAACGCCCTCCGCGCAAAACGTGAGCGTAGCCGTGCGCGCGATGGAGTTGTGCCCGTACGCGTCCAGATACATCTGGAGGAAACCGCGGATCTTGGGCGAGTCGGCGATGCGCTTGAGGTACGCGGCATCCGAGCAAAACTGATCCAGAAATTCCCGAAATACTTGCCGGTGCGTCAGACTGGCGCCGACAAACCTGTCCAGCGTAGTAAACCCGTTTTCCTTGAGGTACGCCTGGAGCCACGGGGCATCCACAGCCACATCGGCAAACTTCGGCAGCATGCCGGCAAGCAGGAACGGCAAGAGATTATCCACAAAGTGACCGCGGATGCCGCGCGGGTTTTTGAGCCGCGAGTACATGGCCAGCAAAGCCGAACTGACGCTTGCCGGCAGGGCCGGGCGGAAGAAAAACACGCGCCGGCCGGTGTTGGTGAAAAAAGGCGCGAGCGCGCGCGCCTCAAGCGGCGTGAACGTATACGGAACCGCCGAGCGCACGAAACGCCGAGCGACGGGCACGAGCTTCTCTTCCATATCATGCGAGAGCATGGCGATGGTCATGACGATGTATTCCTTGTCTTGTAGAAGAACCGCTCAAACGGTATCATACCCATCAGACCACTGACAACAAGCAATACCATGCGACAGCGCGGCACACTGACGGTCATTACCGGCACGATGTCTTCGGGCAAGACGAGCAAACTCGTCCGCGAATTGGAGCAGATGAACCGCTACGGGCGTAAAACGTTCATCGCCTTCAAAGCGGTTATCCCGCAGGAAGGCGCCCGCGACCCGGAGGGTTGGTTGGAGAGCAAAGAGAACGGCGGGCGCCGCATCCCGGCAATAAGCGTTCCCACCGATCGCCCCAGCGACATTCTCGCGCACCTCATCACGCAGGAGCGGCGCGTGGATGTGGTTGGCATTGACGAAACCCAATTCTTTCCCGAAACGCCCGGTCTCTGGCCGGTCGCCGACAAGATCCTCTCGCTCGGCTACGATGTGGTCGCGGCGGGGCTGGATCTGGATTTTGCCGGCCGGCCGTTCGGGTCCACACCGAAACTTCTCGCGCTCGCCGATACGGTCGTCAAATTGACCGCGTTCTGCGATAAGTGCGGCTCTCCCGCGCGATTACCCCAGCGGCTCACTCCGAGTGGCGAACCGGAATCGTACTTTGCCGATCTCATCCGGCTTGACCGGAGTGAAACCGCCGGCAGGAAGCTGTACGAAACGCGTTGCTACCAATGCCACGAAGTCCGCGACAAACCGGCACTGTTTGTTATCAACGTAACCGAACCGAAAACCCCCTCCGCATGAGCGAGAGGGGGTCTTCTATTCTGCACTGCCTTATACTCCGTGCCACCTATTGCTGTTTTACCAGCCGCGTGGCCTCAATCAGTTTTTTGAAGACGTCGTTTTTGAGCATCTTCATCGTCTCCTGAAAAAGCGCTTTCAAACGCGCGACATTGCTGATGCCGCCATCGGCAACCAGCCCTTCCATTTCAGCAACTTTCGTCTTTACCGTGCCGAGATTGCGCTCCGCTTCGGTTACGAGACCTGATGCAATGCTCACATCGCGGTCGCCCGCCTTGCGGATATCCTCAAGCGCGGCCTTCATACGCACAATTCTTTTTTCGGCGATGGTAACGTGCGCGTTAAGCGCGGTCAACTTGCCGCGGACAAACCCGACCTGGTGATCCTTGCGCGCGTCGCGCAATTCCACGAGCGCGGTCTTGAGCGCGCGATCGTCTTTTGCGTTCTCAATACTCGCGCGCACGGCTTTGATGCGCACTTCCGTCGCGTCATCCAATGTCGCCCGCCGTTCCAAAAGATCGGCGACTTCCTTGAAATATGCGCGCTTTTCGGTCAGCGCCGCTTTCGCGTTGGGCCGTCTGACCTTCTCAAACTTGCCGCGCGCCTGCTCAAACCGCTCGGCTTTAATGCGAACCTGTGCACCGGCTACCGCCGACGGCTGCAGATCGGTCTGCGCCCGCGCCGGAGATACCGTCACCCCGCTGACGCCGATGGCGGCAACCGAGGCGATGATCAATGTTTTCTTGAATGCGTTCATAGGGTATAAGTGTTTTTTCTGTTTTCTGCGCTATGCGCGCAGGGTTACTGAGCCAGCGCCGCATCCGCATCGGAGAGCGCGGCTTCTTCAGAGAAAAAGCTGTCTAATGAAGAGTCAGACCCGACTGCGTTTGACTCGTTTTCCAGAGAACCAACTTCAAACGGATCCTGTCCGTTTCCCGCAATTGAACCTGATACTGCCGCGCCAGGCGCGACAGACGCGAGATCGGCATCAACGTCCGCAAACGCGTCTTCCTCCGCGAAATATTGATCTAGCGAGACGCTTACCTCATCAAGCGACGCCTCATCCTGTTCCAAGCTCTGCACGGTCACCTCTTCGGAATCGGAACCGCCAAACCGCATGACGCCGATGAGCAGTATGAGCAGTACGATGACGCCTATTGGCAATGCTATTTTCCACGTATTGGCCATAGCTTCTAATTCTTGCAGTGCTGTTTTCAAACCGAACACTCGACCTTTGTGAGTATCTCCATCCAGATAACCATCCTCCGGCTTCACCGTGACATTGTCAAGTATGTGGGAAAAAAGTTCGGGCGGCGGCGCTACATGCGCATGACCGGCTTTGATCGCCGCAATGGTTTCAAACATTTCTTCAATCTCCCGCCGCTGGTCCGGAAAGGCGCGCGCGGCATCACGTACGCTGACGCCGCTTTCGTGGAGCTGGAGCACTTCCTGCAGAACTTGTTCAATAACCATGCGTTTTCTCATGCGTTCATACATCCGATAGCTTTCCCCGCAACGACTTGAGCCCGCGGGAATGGAGCTGGCGAATCGCTTCCTCGCTTTTGCCCATAAGTCGGGCTATTTCCGCATTGGACAATTCGGCTATGAAACGCAACGTAATTGCCTCCTGCTGATCTTCACTCAATTTTTGGAGCGCTCCCCGCAATTTTTCCATTGCCTGCGAACGGACCGCGTCATCTTCCGGTCCCGGTGCTTTGGCAACGAGCGTCTCAACGGCGTTTTTGTTTGTCTCAAGCGAAATTTCCCGTTTTCTCCGCCAAAAATTGATTACCGTATTTCTCGCGATGGTAAAAAAATATGCGAGCGGCGCTTTGCCCATGTCGCGAAACGACGGCAGGGAGGCAAATGCTTTGGTAAACACCGTTTGTGCCAAATCCTCCGCCTCGTGGCGCGTGCGCACGCGAAAAAAAATATATCGGTACACGGGAACAAAGTAGAGGTCGTAGAGCGTGGAAAATGCCATTTTGTCGCCCTGTTTGGCGGCAAGCATGAGCTGTTTTGGATCTGGCGTTTTATCCGAATAATCCATAGGGCATAACACCGCCTGCCTCCAGACGTGACGGAGCACAGAAATAACACGAACAAGCCACAGAGCGGTTGGGTGCTATCAGCAATACGATAACAGTTCCCCGCGCTGGCGGGCAAATGCGGCGCTTATTTGTCTGTGTCTGCCGCCGCGTTATCCTCTCTTCATTTCCCGTCCCAGTTCTGCTCTTACTTCACTTTGTATCTCTTCTATCAAGTGAAGCGCTTCTTGTTCAAATTCGGGGTGATACCGCAACCATGTATTTGAGGTCTCCAGGGTAAGCAACATAGGTCTCCCTTCTTTAGTTTCAATTTTCGCAATAAATTCTTCGGTGTCCTCTTTCGTAAACCCCTCTTGCAACAGGTCTTTTCCGATAAGTTCTTTCTGTTCTTCAAGAGAGCGATTCCCTTCCACATTATATTCTTTTCCGTTCACAAAATAGGACTCCCAATACCCGGCCGGGAACCGAAATATCCCATTTTCAAGCAAGTACCCATCGGGGAGACGACCGGCAATAAGCTGTTCGTTTGTATCGGTGGAAATCAGCATGACTGCCCGTACTGGCCGACGAGACAAAAAATCTAATTTTTTTCCTTCCATAGACAGAAAATAAAACTTGGCGGAAGCGGGAGGATTTGAACCTCCGAGTCGCCTTAAGCGACTGCCGCATTTCAAGTGCGGTGCCTTAAACCACTCAGCCACGCTTCCCGGACGCCGCCACTACTATAAAACCGGCGACGCCCAAAGTCCACCTACTCCTGCCACCAGCCACGGTTGAGCAGATTCTTCGTCGGAGAAACCACCGCCTTCCAACCGACAAACTTGAGCGCCGTTGAGTAGCCCGCCGAGGGCGCGCCGACATCGGAAGGAAACAGTGTCGTCGTGCCGTAAGTGATACGGCCGACTTCAATGCCATTGGCGTTGTAGAGACCAACCGAATCGCCGGCGTTGTTGAGCTTGGTCGTACCGACATCAAACGCCATGAGCCCGCCGGCAGGGATCACGCCCAAAAGGTCAAGCAGGGTGTTTTCGGTTGAACTCGCGGTCTGGGGACTGGTGAGCTCGGTGAGTTTCCAGCCGGCCAGATCAATATCTTCCGTACCTTTATTCCACAGTTCTACCCATTCCTTTTCTCCCGTGGCTGGAATCGCCATGAGTTCGTTGATAATAAGTCCGCCGCCTGCCCGCGCCACGCCTGCCACCAAACTGACCGCCACCGCCGCCGCACCGAAAATCGCGCCGATGTGTTTAATGTTCATATGTTGTCAATGTATATCAACTATATAAACAGCGCAAGCGAGGTTATCCACAGTTTAGATGGCCAGCACCGCCGCGGTGCTGGCTAAACAATGCCAAAAGCTTGACGCGTCTTGGCATCTATATCCCCCGCTCCCATGAACACCATGACCGCGCGCGGGTCCGCCAGGTCTTTGGTGATCAATTTTTCCGCTCGCTCAAAATCCGGCGCGTAGAACACATCGATCTTCTTCCTCCCGATCTCCTGCGCGAGCGCGAATGCATCTTTATTATCACCCGTGTCACTCTCTCGCCCCGTCACGCGGTACGCCGGCAACAGCACCACCGTATCCGCATCGGTAAACGCTTTTGTGAACTCCGCGAAGAGGCGCGTGAGCCGATCCTGCTGGTGCGGTTCAAAGACGCATACGATCTTCGCCTTAGGGTACCCCGCGCGCAGAGCCGCAAGCGTCGCTTTTATTTCGGTTGGGTGGTGGGCGTAGTCAGAGTAGACAGTGGCCCTAGTGGTAAGTGGTGAGTT
>CAYIFE010000005.1:0-1203 GCA_964362605.1 uncultured Candidatus Saccharibacteria bacterium | reverse complement strand
GTTTTTCCAGCCGTCGCCACGCTCCTGCAAACGAAGAGAAAACGTCGTCAGCGGTCGTCTTGCGGACACCGAACAGTTTTGCCGTTTGCCACGCCGCTTCGGCATTTTCCTGGTTATGCTTTCCCAAGATGAGAAGCGGATGGCGCTTGAACTTCACGCGGTTATACCACACCACCTGCGCACGCTTTTTTTTGGCGGCTTGCGCCGCAACGGTTCTCACCGCACGATCGCGCCAGTTCGCGATAATGACGCCGTTTTTAGGAACGCGGCTTAAAAATTTTTTAAACCCCTGCGCCACGCCTGCAAACGTCCGGTAGGTATCCAAATGTTCTTTATCAATGTTAGTGACAACCGCAACGGTCGGCTGGTAGTTCAAGAACGAACGGCTGTATTCATCCGCCTCAATGACCAAATAGCGGCTTGTGCCTTTTCTAAAATTGGTATTGCCGAACTCGCGCAGTTTCGTGCCCACAATGACCGTCGGATCCAGGCCGCCGGCGGCAAGGATAAGCGCAATAAGCGATGTGGTCGTGCTCTTGCCGTGCGAACCGCAAATGGCGATCGTAAGGTGATGCTTGGTAAATTCACCCAGCGCCTGCGCGTACGTTTGCGTCTTGATACCGATGCTCTTTGCCGCAATGAGTTCCGGGTTGTTTTTTGCGATGGCGGCTGAATAGACCACCAATCCGGTGCCCGGCGGTATGTTCCTGCCATTGTGGCCGATGGAAATGGAAACGCCTTCGCGCTCCAGATCCTCGGTGAGTTTTGAACCGTGCATGTCCGAACCGCTCACCTGCCAACCGAGCGAGAGAAAAAACCGCGCGAGGGCGGAAAGACCTATGCCGCCGATGCCGACGCAGTGCACTTTCATCACCTGTAAGTGTAACAGGGAACACAAAATCTGCTATACTTTTGTCATGACAAAAAAGTTGCTGTTTGGCGGCATCGGCGCCGTAGTCATCATCGGAACCGTTTTTGCCATCCGTTTCTTCAGTGAACGGCAAAACGCGCTGACCCAACTCACTGCACCAGACGACCAACAACCGGTTCCGCAAACCGGAAGACAGCCTGGCCGTAAGCCACAAACAACTCCTCCGACGGCCCAACCGCCGCCGCAAACCCAGCCACCGCCAGAAACGACCCAACCGCCAGAAACCACTCCGCCGCCAGTCGTGAAAGCCGCGCCAGCGGCCGCCGTCATCG
>CAYIFE010000004.1:0-13268 GCA_964362605.1 uncultured Candidatus Saccharibacteria bacterium | reverse complement strand
CGGTCGGGCTCGCAATCGGCAGTAACATTGTGGCGATTGCCCTCGCCCTCGCCGTCCTCGCCATCGGCGGCTTTGTGTTTTTCCGTCTCACCGTGCGCGGCAGGCAATTTTTGGGACGCGCGCTTGCGCGCGCGCCGCTGGTCAAAGGCATCGTCGTCCGTCTGCGGCTTCAGCGGTTCGCCGCCACGCTCTCTTCGCTTCTGCGCTCGGGACTGCCGATTGTTGACGCGTTTAACACGACTGCCGATGCCGTTGGCGAAAACGAGGTGGGGGACGGTCTGCGGCGGATAGCCAAAGAGGGCATCGCCAAGGGCGTAACGCTCGGCGAAGCGTTCAAGCGCGAGAAGGCGTTTCCCGCCGTGGTTTCAAATCTCATCGCGATCTCGGAAAAGGCAGGCCATTTGGAAGAGGTGCTGGCGACGCTGGCGGATTTCTACGAGTCCGAAATTGACAGCGCCATCAAGATGCTCGTCTCCTTTCTTGAGCCGGCGATGCTCGGCATCATTGGTGCGGTGGTGGCGGTCATCGCGCTCGCCATCATCGTCCCCATCTACCAGCTCGTCGGACAATTGTAGAAATTCGTACATGTCTGTATTTCGCAGTAAAAAAGGATTTACTCTCATTGAACTTCTCATCGTCATGGCGATCACCATCATCACGGTTGGCGGGACGGGTTTGTACTTGTTCAATTTCAAAAGCGCGAACGAACTGGATGTTGACGCCGAAAGCATTGTGGGGGCTTTGCGCGATGCCCAACAGAGGTCCATCAATCAGGAAGAGACCGCGCGCTGGGGAATTCGTTTTACCAACCAAAGCGGGGAACAATACTACGAGCTTGTTAAGATTTTCTCCGGCGGCGGATTTGGCGGTATTGACGTGGTGATGGCGGTTTCAAAAAAGGCGCTCAACAACGCGCTGTTGTTTGCGGATCCGGCAGGCGGTCAAAAAACGATCAGTTTTGAAAAAATAACCGGCGTGCCGCACGAACCAGTGGGAGAAGCAACGGCGGCAGTAGAAATAAACGGGAGCAACCCACCGCAAAAAAAGACGATTACTGTCAATCAACATGGAGTCATTACTATCCAATAAAGATAGGGGCGGCCAGTCGCTCATAGAGCTCCTCATTGCGATGACCGTCGGCATTATTTTGTTGACGGGCACCGCTATGCTTTTCGGCGTGTCGGTGCAGAGCACCGTGCAGAACAAGTATTTTCAGACCGCGTCGTTTTTCGGGCAGGGTCTTATGGAGCGGCTGACGACGTTCGCGCAGTACCGCTGGTACTGCGGAGGAGTGCAAGATTCGTGCGGGATCTACCAGCTAAAAAAGGGATCGCCTGCCGTGCAGCAGCCGCAACCGGGGAATAAGTACTATCTTGAGTTTGACGGAACTAAACCGCTTTTACGCACAGTTGGCCCAGAGATCAAAATAATGAACGGCATCAACTATGCGCGTTATTTCTATTTGGAAAACGTGTGCCGCGCGTCTGACGGAAGTATTACCGGAATAACCAACGGCAATGGCACCGCTGTCGGCGACGGCGCGTGTAAGGACGCAGGTGGGGATGAGGATCCCTCAATCCAGAAAGCCACCATCGTCGTTTATTGGAACGATAATGTGAATACGAACATCTCTTTTTCCAAATTCATCACGCGTAGCGCCACTGTCTCATTCATTCAGACCGATTGGAGCGGCGGCCCGACGGTTTTAGCGGACCCGCCGGATCCGGCCGTGCTTGAACCGGACGACAAATTTTTCTTTTCGCAAGACATTGATTATGCAAGCGCGTCGGGAACGATTAAGAGTTTATGATTACTCTACGAAATACGAAATGATACGAATGTACGAAAAACAGATATACCGAGGCGTTTTGCTCGCAGTATTGTACGCCGTTTTCTTTGGTGCACAATTTGCGCAGGCCAGTTCAAACATCAGCAGTAACGCGCAGAAGCACTGGGCGTGGAACGACGTCATCGGATGGATTGACTTCCGTTACGAGGGTAACCCCAACGTGTATGTATCCGATGACGAGCTGACCGGCTATGCGAGTTCGTCGGTCGGCTTTATCGCGCTTAACTGTGATCATAGCAACCCAAACGCTGATGTGTCTCTTTGTGCGAACGCAGGAAATTTTAAGGTTTCAAACGATGGGAGCGGCAAACTCGCCGGCTGGGCGTGGAGCGATGCCATCGGATGGATCAGTTTCTGCGGGAACACGGGCAGCGGCTCACTGTGGAACACTCTCACGGGGAGGTGGGAATGTCCGGCAGGCCCATCATATTGGGTAAATATAGAAACTACTCAAACTACTCCTGGTTCGTATCCGGGCGATGTCGCTGGTTGGGCGTGGAACGATGCGGTGGGCTGGATAAGTTTTTGCGGCGTCAGCGGGTCAACAAATGTTTCCATATTAGTCAACGGGAAATGGCAATGTCCGCAGAATTACAGCTACAAAGTCAATACCGACTGGCCATCACCAACGCCGGGGGCCTACCTCATCTCGGAAATATTTGACACCTGCCCGCAGGCAAACGCAAACAGTGCCAACTGCGGCGCGTCTTTGAATTTTATCCGTTGGCGCGGTGCTCCGCCCATAGGGGCGCCGTCTGGGAAGAAGGCAAGCTATGTGGAGTTTCAAATTGCTTCCAGTAATTGTGCAAACGGCGCAAGCAACTATACCTCCGCGACTCATCCGAATGACCCCTCTTGTGATGCCGGCACATGGGATGCAAGTGCGCATCCCAATTCGACATTTTGCAATACAACGGGCACCTACGGCGCAAATTCCTGTTTTTTTGGACCAGGCGAAAACGTCAATGATACCTACGCCGTAGATGACTTTGATCCCGATGACCCAACAGGAACGGTGAGCTCACTGATGTTTGTCACCGACCAGATCCACGTCAACAAGCGCTACTTCCGGTACAAAATTTTCTTGAAGGAATGCACATACAAGGACGGGTGTCCATTGCCGCAAACACCGACGGTAGAAGATGTTATCATTAACTGGAGTCCGTAGCATGAACAGAAAACACGGTGTGATAAGTTTGGGCCTGCTCATCGTCATCGCCGTTGTGGTGACCGAGATCAGTATGGCGGGTGCACTGCTCACTTCGTTTCTCACGTCCGCGAACTTGAACGAGCGCATCGCGGCGGAAACGTTGGCCGCGGCGCAATCGGGCGTTGCGGACGGCCTCATGCGCGTTATGTACGGCACATTCGTGCCGGAGACATCTTATTCGCTTACAGTTGATGCGGCGCACAACTTGGCGGCGAACGTTTCCATCTGCTACCTCGGCGCGGGCGGCTGTCAATCTTTCGTTGTGCCGCGGGTCCAGATAACTTCATCTGGTACCAACGGCATCAAGAGTCGGAAACTCGTCGCCGTCGCGTCGCTTGATCTTGTCACGCGCGTCGTAACGGTTGAATCAATAACCGAAGAACTGCTCTAATTGCATGACGATACCGCCGTACCTGCGACAGCTCATCACGCTCATCAATCCGACGCTCCACATCGGCGGTCTTGCCGTTACCGAAAGCACCATCAAATTTTTGCTCATCAAAGACGATCAGACGATGGTTACCGCATCACTGCGCCTGCCGCCGGGCATCATCGCAAACGGCGCCGTGCAGGATCCGAAGAGTTTGCGCGCCGGTTTGCGACAACTGCATGCCCAGATAGCCCCGGCGGGAACTTCGGCGCACGTCGTGCTCTCCCTGCCGCCGGCCGCGGTCTACACGCAGTCGTTTTCCGTGCCGGTGGTAGACGAGACAAAGCTCGCGCAGTCGGCCGAGCTCAATATGCAGATGATCTCCCCCATCGCGTTTGAGAATTCCTACCACGGCTGGCAGAAGATAGGGGAGCAAAACGGCGGAACGCAGGTGGATTTTTTGGGCGCGTTTGCGGAGCATGCGCGTGTTGATGCGTTCATCGCCGCGCTTGCGGAAAGCGGGTTTCCGGTGGTCGCCGTGGAGTTTCCCGCGCTCGGTCTCGCGCGCCTGGTGCGGCAGGCGCGGCCGGAGCTTCTGCCGGAAGAACCCTATCTCGCCGTAGACGTCTCCGCCGACGGCATCGCGTTCATGGCGATAAAGAACCTCAACCTGTACTTCAGCCACTTCCATCCGTGGCGATCCATACAAGAGGAGCTGAACGTAAAACAACTTACGAACGATACGTTCAAGCAGTTTCTCGTCCGTGAGGCGCAGAAGGTGACCGCGTTCTACGCGAGCGGGTGGGGCGGTCAGATAAAAACGGCGGTGTTGATAACCGCCGGCGGGAAAAAAGAAATAGCCGGCGAGCTTGAACGCGCGCTTTCCTTGAGCGTGCGGGAACTTTCCATAAAGGACTTCGCACAGCTGGATCCGGCATGGTTTCCCGCGCTCGGCTCTGCTCTGCGCGGCCTCGTACCCCGCGCGCGCGATGCGTTTATCAGCTTGACCAACGACCCGGTGCAGGTGCAGTACCGGCAAGCGCGGGTGATGCGTTTTACCGCTCTGTGGGGGAAAATATACGTGACCGTCGCCGCGTTCCTTTTCGCGCTGATTTTCGGCACGAACCTGTTTTTCGCTTCACAGGAGACATATCTGCGTTTACAGACGAAGAGCGCTTCCGCGGGCGCTGAATCGGCGCAGGTGGCGGCGCTTCAAGAGAAGGCAAAGAATTTCAATAAGCTTGTCGGCCGCCTGCGGGATGCAAAAGCGGTGTCCGGTTCACTCGCGTCCGTTCTCGCCGCGTTTTCCGGTTATGCTGGCAGTGACGTTACTCTTGATAAGATCGCCATAGCGGGGCTGACGGTCAACCTGCACGGCACGGCGAAAAACGAATCCGCCGCGTTCGCGTTTAAAAACAAACTGGTCGCGGCAAAAAACATCACGGGCGTTTCCTTGCCGCTTTCCAATATTTCCGAGGGAGAAGGCGGGACGGTGGAGTTTTTTCTCCAGTTCAAACTAACTTCTCTCTAACGACAGCCGCCGCCTCGGCAGCGGCGCGTGCAATAGCCTCTCTGCCCGGCGCGCGTATCGGGGCAAGGACGAACGACCCGGCTTTTTTTCGCACGGTTGCGGCAGACCCGGGCGCGGCGGCCGGCCGGATGCCGATGCGCAGGCGCCAGAACGATTTTGTTTTGAGCGCGGCGATGATGCTTGCCACCCCCCGGTGGCCGGCGGAGCCGCGCCCGAACGAAAGTTTATAGGAACCCAGGGGAAGGTCGCTGTCATCGTGGACGACGAGCAGTTCTCCGGGCGTCATTTTTCGCCGCGCAAGCTCGCGCGAAACGAACGAGCCCGATTCGTTCATAAAAACGCTTGATCTCAAAAAGTGCGTCCGGGGAGCGCTCGGTTGCAGGATGCGTTTAAGTCCGTTGAGCACCACTATGCCGGCGTTGTGGTAGGTGTGCGCATAGCGCGCGCCGGGATTGCCGAGCGCAATGACGATGCGGATTGAGGAATTGCTTGTTTCGGCCACGTTAGTATAGTAACATATCAATACCAATGGAGACCCGCTGGCTCAAAAAATTTGCGTTTGCAACATGGGAAACGGTTGAAGTCGCGGTCATTGCGCTCGCGACGGTTTTTATCATACGCCAGTACCTCATGCAGCCGTTTTTGGTTTCCGGCGCGAGCATGGAACCCTCATTTTCCGACGGCAACTACCTCCTCATTGATCAGCTCACGTATCGTTTCCGCGATCCCGAGCGGGGAGAGGTTATTGTATTCAAGTACCCGCTCAATCCCTCAACGTTTTTCATAAAACGCGCGATCGCTCTGCCCGGTGAAGAGGTGGAGGCGCGCGACGGAAAGATCATTGTCCGCAAAGGCGGCGAAGAAATAACGCTGGATGAATCGTACGTGCCCGCCTCGCTTAAAACGAGCGACAATTTCACCGTCCGTTTGAGCACGGACCAGTATTTTGTCATGGGCGACAACCGTTCTCACAGCTTTGACTCGCGCAACTGGGGGGCGGTTTCGCGCAAAAACATAGTTGGTGTCGCGCGCGTGCGGGTTCTGCCTCTGGATGATTTCACTTTTTTCAAGCCGCCGGCGTATAGCCCATGACAAAAACGGCAAAAGCGAAACTGCAGCAGATCCAGAGCGTCAAAGGGATGCACGACACCCTGCCTGCCGACCAGCCGTTGTGGGAAAAGATCCGCAAAACCGCCAAAACGGTCGCCGATTTTTACAATTTCAAGCGCATAGACGTGCCGCTTCTGGAGCGCGCGGAGCTCTATGAACGCGGCATCGGCGCCGATACGGACATTGTGGAAAAGCAGATGTTCCTGTTTTCCACCCGCGGCAAAGAGCGGCTGGCCCTGCGCCCGGAGTTTACTGCCGGCATCGCGCGCGCGTTCATTGAGCACGGGCTTTCCCAGCTCGGTTCGCCGCTCAAACTGTTTTCCGAAGGGCCGCTGTTCCGCTACGAACAGCCGCAGGCCGGCCGCTACCGCCAGTTTCACCAGCTGAATTTTGAGATCATTTCAAACGACGATGACCCGATCTACGACGCGCAGGTAATGATCGCCTTCTGGCGCATCGTGGAGTCGCTCAAGATAAAGAATGCATCCATCGCCGTAAACAGCATCGGGTGCAAGAACTGCCGGCCGGCGTACCGCAAACAGCTCACCGCTTACTACAAGGATCACAAAGACCAACTGTGCGAGGATTGCAGGCGGCGGCTGGAAACGAATCCCCTGCGCCTCCTTGACTGCAAAGAAGAGAAGTGCCGCGAACTGAAAAAAGAGGCGCCGATCATGATTGATCACCTCTGTAGCCACTGTCATGACCACTTCAAGCTGGTATTGGAGTATCTGGAGGAGATTAAAGCGCCCTACGCGCTGGATCACTACCTCGTCCGCGGCTTGGATTACTACACGAAGACCGTGTTTGAGCTGACGGCCGAGGGGGTTGATTTTTCCCTCGGCGGCGGCGGCCGGTACGACTACCTGATGGAACTTCTCGGCGGCAAGAACGCGCCGGCGGTCGGGTTTGCCGCGGGCGTGGAGCGCATCATTGAAACCATAAAGGCGCAGAATGTGAATCTCGGCCTCAAGGAAAAGGCGAAGATCTTTTTGATCTACATCGGCGATCTGGCAAAGAAGAGGTGTCTGACGATCATTGAGGATATGCGCAGGAACGGGATTGACGTTGCCGAATCGCTTGGCAAAGAATCGCTCAAAACCCAGCTCAATCTCGCCGACAAGGCTGGTTCGCCGCTCGCGCTCATCTTCGGCCAGAAGGAGGCCTTTGAAGACAGTATCATCATCCGTGATATGACAACGGGCGCGCAGGAAACCGTCCCGCTCAAAAAACTTGCCGAAAGCATTAAGCGGCGCCTTGTCTGACATGGACGAATGCATTTTTTGCGCCATCGCTGGCAAACGCGTGCCTACCGAACTGTTGTTTGAGAACGAGCGCGTGGCGGCGTTCAAGGACATCAAACCCTCCGCGCCGGTGCACTACCTGGTCATTCCCAAAGAGCACATTCCGTCCATCGCGCAGTTGGAAGAAGATCACGGCGCCATCATCGACGAGCTTATTTATGCCGGCAAACATTTGGCGGCGCGGGCGGGGCTCGCCGGCTACAAGCTGGTGTTCAATGTCGGTAGGGAGGGAGGACAGATAGTTGACCACCTGCACCTGCACGTTCTGGGCGGTTGGCAGAAGGAAGAAGGCGCTCACACGGCGGAGTCAAAAACTGGACACGGGGGCGCTTCTGCGCTACACTGATACCTATTCTATGGTTACCGTCAAAAAACGCGAGAACGAATCGTCCAGCGCGCTCATTTACCGCTTTACCAAGCGCGCCCAGCAAACTGGCGTGATCAAGGAGGCAAAGAAGCGGCGATTTTTCAAGCGCGAAGTAAGCAGGATAAAGAGGCGGTCGTCGGCTATCCATCGCGCCGGCAAGCGCGCCGAGTACGTGCGCGCCAAAAAACTGGGAGTATATACCGGGTAATATGGGGCTTTACGAACGCTTGCGCGCTGACCTTACGGGGGCGATGAAAAAAGGCGATGCGTTCGCGACCGGTTTACTGCGCATGCTCATTGCGGCGGTGAACAATCGGGAAATAGAAAAGAACAGAAAAGCGTCCGGCGGGCCGCTTACCGACGACGAAGTCGCCCAGGTGCTCGCCGGCGAGGCGAAGAAGAGAAAAGAATCAATAGAGGCCTTTACGCGCGGCGGACGCGATGATCTGGCGCGCACCGAGCGGCGCGAGGCGGAGTACATCCAGGCGTACCTGCCATCGCAGATGAGCCGCGAGGAGGTGTCGGCCGCGGTGACACAGATCGTCAAACGCTCTGCCGCAAAAGATTTCGGTGCGGTGATGAAGGAGGTGATGGCACAGCTCAAGGGCAAGGCGGACGCAAAACTCATCAGCGAACTCGTGAAAAAAGCGCTCGGATAATGCCGTTTCCCGCTGTCCACATCACGGTTATAGCCCTTGCCGCCGGCACCGGGGGATTGTTTGCACAGCGCATTCGCCGCGCGGCGCGGGTCATGTGCGCCGCCGCCGGCGCCAAAAATGCGTATGCCGAGATATATCTGGTCGGCGATGCTATGATGGAAAAAAATGTGCTTGCTTTCCCGGCAGACCCGCGCTTTCCGCGCCCCGACATCCCCGGCAAGGTATTGGGTGAAATGTATCTCAACCCCGGTTACATCAAAAAACATGGACAAAACCTTGCGCATATGCTCTCGCACGGCCTTCTGCACTTGCTCGGATATACGCACGAAAGGGCGCGTGATACAATGCGAATGGAGCGCATGGAAAAAATGCTGTGCGCGAAGGTAGTGCATATTTTTGAGACATAAAATACCCCCATGGCGCATAATTTTGTGGTTGGACTGGATATCGGGTCATATGCCACCAAAGCGGTCATCGGCGAGGTTCAGCGCGACGGGACGCTTGCTCTCGTGGGCGCAATAACCATGCCCTCAAGCGGACTGCGCAAGGGCGTCGTTGCGGATATCACCGAAACCGCGCAATCGCTTTCCCCGGTGCTTGCCGAGATAAAGAAAATTTCAAATCATGCCGCCGGCAATATCTTTTTGGGAGTTGGCTCAAGCGATGTGAGGGTGCAGTCGTCCATCGGCGTGGTGGCGGTCTCGCGCGCCGATTCCGAGATCTACCAGGATGACGTCAACCGCGCCATTGCGAGCGCCCAGGCGGTCGCGACGCCGCCCAACCGGATGGTTTTGCACTACATCGTCAAGGAGTTCATCGTTGACGGCGTGCGTGATATCCGCGATCCGCTGGAAATGGTGGGCAACCGGTTAGAGGTGTCAACGCTCATCATCGATTCGTTCGCGCCAGCGGTCAAAAATATCAGCAAGTGCGTGGAAATGCTCGGCGGCGGGGTGGGTGGTTTGGTGCTTTCGCCGCTGGCCGCCGCGCGCGCGGTGCTTTCCAAAAACCAGCGTGAACTCGGCGTCGTGCTCGTTGACGTCGGCGCGGGCAAGACGACGATGTGCGTCTACGAAGAGAGCAAACTTCTGCACACCGCAATTTTTCCGCTCGGCTCAAGCAACATCACCAACGATCTTGCCATTGGCGTTAAAATAGCGACCGAGGCGGCGGAGCAGATCAAGCTCGGGTTCGGACACGCGTACACGCGCGACGTATCCGGGCGCGAGATGGTGGAACTTGCCAAAGTGAGCGCAAAATCGCGCGGTATGGTGGCAAAAAAATTCGTGGCGGAGGTCATTGAGGGGCGGCTTGCGGAAATATTTGAGTTTGTTGATAATGAGCTCAAGGCAATAGGCAAATCGGGCCGCCTGCCCGCCGGCGTGGTGCTCGCGGGCGGGGGGATCCGGCTTCCGGGTGTCGTTGATTTGGCGCGCCAGGAGCTCAAACTGGCCGTGCAGATAGCGGCGCCGGACTTTGCCGGCATTACGGTGCGGGACGAGTCGGTCGCGCGCATGGCCGAACAACCCGATTTTGTGTGCGCCGTCGGGCTCCTGCTCACCGGGTATGACAAGGCGCGGGAGCGCACCGGTGTCCGCGTGCCGCTCGCCGGAGCCCTCAAGCAGTTTTTGAAATACTTCGCCCCCTAAATGAGGAAGTAGAATGTATGAAAAAGCAAAAATCCGGCAAAGAAACGAAGGCCCAACACACGTACGCCGCTAAGATAAAAGTGGTGGGCATCGGCGGCGGCGGGGGCAATGCCGTCTCGCGCATGGTGAGCGACATCGGCGTCAAAGGGCTGGAGTTTATCGCCGTCAATACCGATGCGCAGGATTTGGATTACTGTCAGGCGCGGCGCAAGATCTACATCGGCAAGAATTTGACCAAGGGATTGGGCACGGGCATGAACCCCGAATTGGGCAAGCAGGCGGCGGAAGAAAACCGCGCCGAGCTCACCGAGGTGCTCAAAGGCGCGGATTTGGTATTTTTGACCGCGGGTCTGGGCGGGGGGACGGGCTCGGGCGCGATGCCGCTCATTGCGGAGGTTGCCCGGGAAACCGGTGCGCTCGTGGTGGCGGTGGTCACCAAACCGTTTTCGTTTGAGGGTTCAGCACGCACCCGCATCGCCCAGGAAGCGCTCGTGAAGATTAAAGAAAAGGTGGATACGCTCATCGTCATTCCCAACGACCGCATTTTTACCGTCATAAAGAAAGAAACACCGCTCATCAAGGCGTTTGAATACATAGACGGGGTTTTGCGTTCCGCGGTGCAGGGAATAGCCGAGCTCATCGCCATGCCGGGCATCATCAACGTTGATTTTGCCGACGTTAAAACCGTTATGAAAGATGCCGGTCCGGCGCTCGTCGGCACGGCGGTTGGTACCGGGGCTGATCGTGGCATACACGCCATCAATCAAATAATCAACTCGCCGCTGGTTGAAATAGGCGTTGAGGGAGCCAAGGGCGTACTGTTCGGCATTGCCGGCAACCGCGACCTCAAAATGAACGAAATAAACGAGATAGCGAAGGTGGTTGCCGGTTCGGTGGATCCGGGCGCAAAAATAATCTTCGGCGCCTACCACGATCGCCGGCTCAAGTTAGGGCAGATAAAGGTGACTCTCATCGCCACCGGATTCAACGGCCAGATGATGCGCACGGTTGAGCCGCCGACCGCTTCGCTCTTTAGCGAAGAGCTCCGCTATGCGCGCGAACTGGGCGCGGAGAAAGAACAGGCCTTTATGCGAGAGCCGGAAGAAAAAAAGCGCGGCGTGGAAAAGGGGAGCTCAAAAAAAGAAGAGGGTGGCAGTATTCTGGATATCCCCGCATTTTTGCGGAAGAAAAAATAGTATGTTTCGTACATTCGTACCAATTCGCTCGCCTGCAACGTTATGCGTAGCATTTTGGGCAGGTATTTCGTAGCCAAGCTAGGAAAGCGGCGTAACACGGGCGATCGTTTTCTTGCTGATGACTCCCTCCCGCACGATGACCGGCGGGTTTTTTGTCGCATCAATGACGGTGGATGGTATGTGTGAGGGGGTGATACCCGCGTCAAGCGCGACGGCAATCCTCCGCGCGCCGGCGAGGCGTTTGAGAATAGGGCCAAGCGTTTGGTGATCGGACTGTCCTGAAACATTGGCGGAGGTGGCGGTGAGCGGAGTGCCGGCGGCGTGGATGAGAGCGCGCGCTATTGGGTGGGCGGTCAGCCGCACCGCCACCGTGCCCGTGCCGGAGGTGAGCGCGCGCGGCAAACTCTTTTTGGCGGGAAACACGATGGTCAGCGGGCCCGGCCAAAACGCGCGCATGAGAGCGCGCGCGGTGGGCGAAACCGACGCGGCGAGCAGTGCAAGCTGGGCGTAACTCGCGATGAGAACGATGATCGGTTTGTGGGCCGGCCGCCGCTTAACGGTAAAAATCGCTTGTACGGCGTTAGTGTTGAGTGCGTCCGCGCCGAGTCCGTAGAGGGTCTCCGTAGGGAAAATGACCAGTTTGCCTGCGCGCAGAGCCGCGGCGGCTTGCGCGATGGCCGCACCGGAAGATCGCCGCGTATGCACGCGCAGTATTTCCATGCAAGTTAGGCCCGTCTACTGCACGGTTTGCGTATGCGCGGCGTGCTGTATCGTTTTGCTGTGTTCGTATAGGCGCACGATGGCGAGGAACACCGCGATGATGACCGGGCCGTAGATGATGCCGATGAATCCGAACGCCTTGAGGCCTCCCAAAATGGCGATGAGAATGAGCAGGGGGTGTACGCTCGTTTTGCCGCTGATGAGTTTTGCTTTGATGATGTTATCTACGCTGGATACCAGGAGTAGGTTGTAGAGCAAAAAGAGCGCCGCGGTCGCGATGTTGCCGGTGAACAGAAGGTATATGGTTGTCGGCACGAAGACGACATATGCGCCCAGCAGCGGAATGAGCCCGAAAAACGCGATGACGGCGCCCCAGAACACGGGCAAGCTCAAACCGAAAAGCGCAAATCCGACTCCGCCCGCGATGCCTTGCGCGAGCGCCGAGGCGAAGTTTCCGACAATGACGACCGTGCCCGTTTCCCGAAACGTCTTGTACAAACCGGTTTCATCGGCGCTCGGCAGTGGGGACAGGCGCATGAGAAACGCGCCAAGCCGCTTGCCGTCGCGCAGGAGGTAAAAAACGGTCACGAGCATGATCAGAAAATCCAACGCGAGCTGAAACGTGTTGGAGATGATGCCGCCGAGCTCTTGGGTCACCAGCGCGCCAAGGTTATTGATGGCCGGCAGTATGGTGGCGGTAAAAAATTGTTCCACATCAACGCCGAGACGCGTTGAAAGGGTATGGAGCGGTTCTTGCCATGTGTCAAGGGAAACGCCGCCGGAAGAGAACAGGTGGACCGCCTCGCGGGCAAGGAGCGTGGCGAGCGCGCTGAAGGGCAGCACGATGAGGAGGGTGATAAGGAGCACTATGAGCAGAGCGGCGATGTTCGTGTGCTGATGCAGACGCGCGGCGAGCCGTTCATACAGCGGATATATGGCACCGGCAATGATAAGGGCGAACAAAAGCGGAGTTAAAAAACCGTACAGGATGGCGGCGAATAAGGCCAAAAAAATCAGCAGGAGCGCGATGAGAAAACGATTTGATCCATCCGCGAACATTTTTTGCAGTATACCACAGGGGAAGGGGAAAAGAAAACGGCGCGGGCCGGTTTTGAAAAACCGCCCGCGCCGGTGCGCGCGTCAGCCACGAGGTGCGAAGGTAACGTGAACGTCCTCTCCCCGCGCGTCCTCCCACATCCGGTTGTTGGTTACTTGAAAAACGATGGTGAACGTTCCGGCCCTGATCGCGATCGGTTCGTTGGCAATGCGTTCGGCGAGGTGCGCCTCGCTCACATGCGATCCC
>CAYIFE010000003.1:6243-13293 GCA_964362605.1 uncultured Candidatus Saccharibacteria bacterium | reverse complement strand
GCTGCGGTAGACGCACTGTCGCCCTCGTTGAAACCGGTATTGGTAATATCATTGCCGACAAACTCAATATTGCTTGATTCGCGAATGAGCCGCTGGATGGTTTCCAGAACAAAATTGAGCTGGTTACCGACCTCCACGTTTGCCGTCCCACTCGCCTGGAAGCGCGTGGTGGTCAGCAGGATGCCGAAAAATAATCCCGCGACGACGGCAAGAATGGCGACGTAGATGAGCGACTCAATGAGGGAGAACCCGCTTCGGGTCATGCGGCTAGTATACCATGTTTACGCGATGCCAATATACGAATGCGTGCTAATGATACTAATACTATGCGGACAACTCACACCTTATACCGCCGTCGGATCAAAAAACAGGATCGCTATTGTTTTGAGAAGTATCTTTGCGTCCAGTAAAAGAGTTTGGTTGCGCACGTAGTGCGTGTCCAGTTCAAGCTCCTTAAGAAAAGGCAAACGGGAAGCGCCGCTCACCTGGGACAGGCCCGTGACGCCCGCTTTGGCAAACGCGAGATGCCGATATTCGTTTGGATAATGCGCCATTTCTTCGGCTTCGTGCGGGCGCGGGCCGACGAGCGAGAGGTCGCCGGTGAGTACGTTGATGAGCTGGGGAAATTCGTCAAGGCGGAATTTTCTGATGAGGCGGCCGACGCGCGTGAGGCGGGGGTCGCGCTTCATCTTAAAGAACGGTCCGTCGCGTCGTTCGTTGTAGGGGGCGAGCGCGGGTTTGAGCGCGTGCGCGCCATCTATCATGGAGCGAAATTTGTACACATGCACCGTTTTGCCCCCGCTTACCCGCGCGAGCCGGACCAATACCGGTCCTCGTGTCTCCAGTTTTATGACTACGGCAATCAGCGGCACAAACGGCGCGATGGCGGCGAGGCCGATGCCCGCGCCGATGACGTCAATGCATCGTTTTATCGTCCCCGTGCGCACCGCGGACGTCGCCGGCGCGTGCGGCCTGACGGGCGCATAGTTAACCGGATGCGCCGCCGATGGTTTTACAAGTTCTGCGGTTTTGTCGGTCACCCTTTTAGTATATACTTCCGGCAACTTCCATGAAAGTTGCGATCGTCCACGATTACCTCAACCAGTATGGCGGCGCCGAACGGGTGCTGGAGACCCTGCTCACGATATTCCCGCACGCGCATCTGTACACCCTGCTCTATGATCGCGCGCGCATGGGCGGACGTTTCAGCGCGCACCTGTACAAAACGAGCGTTCTGGATGGCGCACTGACGCGGCGCAATCACCGGTTCTTTATCCCGCTCATGCCGCTGGCTGCCGCTTCGCTTGATCTGGGGAACCGCTACGACCTCATTGTTTCCGCCAGCGCCGGTTATGCCAAGGGCATCCGCTACGGCGGTCACCCTTTCCACCTCTCCTACTGCTACACGCCGCTCCGGTACGCGTGGGAGTGGGACGGTTACTTCAGCGATCCTGCGTTCACCGTCATTTCCAAACCGATCGCGAACTATTTGAAGCGTTGGGATTACCGCGTTTCCCAGAGGCCCGACGTCATGCTCGCCATCTCGCGCTTCATTGCGGATAAGGTGCGCGCTTACTATCGACGCGAGGCGCCAGTGGTCTATCCGCCGGTTGACTACGACCTGTTTTTCTATGATAAAGAGCTCGCGGTACCCGCCAAAAAACAGCAGTATTACCTTGCGGTCGGGCGGCTTTTGCACTACAAGCGGTTTGATCTCGTCGTGGATGCATGTTTGATAAACGGTGCGCCTCTTACCATAGTCGGTGACGGGCGCGAGGAGCGCGCGCTTCGCGCGCGCGCCCAGGGCGCGCGCAACATTGAGTTTGTGCCGTTCTGTTCCGATGAGCGTCTGCGCTCGCTCTACCACGGCGCGCGGGCTCTCCTGTTCCCGCAGGAAGAAGATTTTGGTCTGGTTGCCGCCGAGGCGCAGGCCTGCGGCACGCCCGTCATTGCCTTTAACCGGGGCGGCGCGCTTGAAATCGTGCAGGAGAAGAAAACCGGATTGTTTTTCGGCAACCAGAGCGTGCAGACGCTCCTGCATACCCTCAAGCGGTTTGAGCGCATGCGGTTTGACCGGAAGAAGATCAGCGCCGTGAGCAAGCGATTTGGCAAAGAACGATTCGCTAAAGAACTGCTTGCGCATATCCCGCGGCGCGTGCTGGAACGGTAGGGACAGCAATGAGCTGTAAGTATGGTACTGGATTATCGGATCAAGTCCGATAATGACAACGGCCATTCCCTCTTTCTTTGTCATTCCCGCACCCGTTTGCACGAGTGTAAACTCCGGCGGGAATCCAGTTCATAGAGGGGTTGACGAAAACGTTCCCCGCGCAGTATACTGTCACTTGTCTCTATGACCGAAGAAACCAATGCGGTGACCATGCCGCCGGCCGGCGGCGATGTAGACGCTCTGCTTCTGGACCAGATGGTCAAAGCCGGCGTTGCGTACGGCCGCAAAAAAACCAAGACACACCCGCGCATGCAGCGCTACATTTTTGGTACGCGCAACGGCATTGAAATTATGGACGTTTCCCAAACGGTGGGGCTTCTGGAAGAGGCGGCGAAGTTTTTGGCCGATATCGTAAAACGCAAAGGCATACTGCTTTTTGTCGGTACCACGCCCGCCGCGCGAGAAGTAGTGCGCGCTCTGGCCGAGCGTCTCGGCGCTCCCTTTGTCATCCAGCGGTGGCTGGGCGGGACGTTGACCAACTACAAAACGCTCTCCCAGCGGTTGCAGTATTTTATGAAGCTCCGCGTCGATCGTGACGCCGGCAAACTGGCAAAATACACCAAAAAAGAGCGGCTGGATTTTGACAAAGAAATTGAGCGGATGGCAAAACTGTTCGGCGGGCTGGAAAAACTTACCGCGTTGCCGGAGGCGGTTGTCATCGTTGATGCGAGCTCGCATACGACCGCCATTCGCGAAGCCCGGGCGCTCCGTATCCCCATCGTGGCGGTCATGGGAAGCGATGCCGATCCCGATATCATTGACCATCCCATCCCTGCCAACGATCGTGCCCGGGCGAGCGTAACATGGGTGCTGGACCGGTTGGAAAAGGAGGTTGCTGAATTCGCAAAATAGGGGAGTAGCGAGAGTATGCCGCACAAACAATGGTAGAAGACGTTCAAAAATTACGCGAGACAACCGGCGCGGGCATCATGGAATGCAAACGCGCGTTCACCGATGCCGGCGGGAATTTTGAGAAAGCTGTTGCGCTCATCCGAGCGCGTGGTTTGGTGAAGGCGGCAAAAAAAGCGGATCGGGCCACCGGAGTCGGGTATCTGGAAAGCTACATCCACAACGGGCGCGGGGGGGTGCTTTTGGAGATGCGCTGTGAGACCGATTTTGTCGCGCAATCGGAACCGTTCAAGACGCTCGCGCATGAGCTCGTCTTGCACATTGCCGCCATGAATCCGGCGACGACAGATGAACTCCTTAACCAGCCCTCCATTAAAGATCAGACGTCAATGGTTGATCAACTCATCAAAAGTGCCATTGCTCGCCTGGGTGAAAACATCCGCGTGGAGCGCTTTGCGCGTTACGAGCTGTGAGAGTAATCGCGAATAATGCGAATAATTGGCGAATAATGCAAATTGAAAAGAAATAGATTTTAATTTTTCATTCGCGATATTAGCTCTCCGATTCGCGATATTAGCGATTACTCCATGTACAATCTCATCCTCAACCTCGCATTCTTCGGCAGTTTTGGCGTTATTGTCTATCTGCTGGCGCGCACTCTGCCGCGCGTCAGCGACAGCGGCGAGCCTCTGCATACCGCGAGTTGGTTTGACCGTCTCCTGACAAAATTGCCGCTCAAGGAAATAGATGCGCGGCTCACGATATCTTTGGAAAAAACGTTGCGGCGCATGAAGGTGCTCGTTATGCGTGTGGACAATTTTATCACCGGACATCTCAAAAGGATCCGGACGACCGCAAAACGTTCCGAAGAGAAAGCAGAGAACAGCGGCTTGTTTGAAAAGCTCAACGATGGTACAAAGGAATAGCTGGGCAGGTGGTAGAGTGGTCAAATACACGACGCTGTAGACGTCGCGCCTTTACGGCTACGGGGGTTCGAATCCCTCCCTGCCCACTCGCGGCCGAGGTAGCTCAGCGGTAGAGCAACTGTTTTGTAAACAGTAGGTCGCGAGTTCGAATCTCGCCCTCGGCTCCGGTACGTTTTGCCGATGTAGCTCAGCGGTAGAGCAACTCCATGGTAAGGAGTAGGTCGTGAGTTCAATTCTCACCATCGGCTCACGGAAGGTTGCAATTTTTCTGTCAATTGCATACACTGTTTCCGTCATGGCTCAATCCAAATTTTCCGAGAATCTCGTCAAGCTCAAGTGTGCCGCGTGCAAGCGCGTCAACTATTATGTCCACAAGAACGTGAAGCGCGTGGAAAAGAAACTTGATCTGAAAAAGTTTTGCCGCTGGTGCCGCAAGCATACCGCTCATAAGGAGGCTAAAAAATAAGAGGCAGTGTTGTCCTGATCTTGCCTGTCCCGAGTTTTGTCGAAGGACCGAAGGGCATACCGGACATAAGGAGGCGAAGAAGTAGAAAAACAACCCCGAGGGTTGTTTTTCTGTCCACATGCCCGGAGTGGGATATGTTGTTATAATAAGACGACATATTACTTCATGTATATTCAGGAAAGACATCAAGCGGTTGCGTTTCGCCGGAAGGGCGACTCGCTGAAAGAAATCGCAGAAAAACTTCACGTAGCGAAATCGAGCGTGTCGTTATGGGTGCGCGATGTCGAGCTTTCGCCACAGGCGGAGAAACGGTTGCTGACTCGAATAAAGCTAGGGCAATTTATCGCCGCGCGTAATAAGAAGGCAAGAACACGAGATAGGGAAAAGAGGTATATGCAAGAGGCTATGAAGGAAATTTCCGGGGTGAGAATTGAAGGTTCGTTTGCAAAATTACTATGCGCAACAATCTACTGGTGTGAAGGAGTCAAAAATCCCCAGAGTGGTGCGAATTTTATGAATTCTGATCCCGATCTTATGCGCACCTTCCTTGAATTGTTTCGGAGTTCGTTCCCCGTGAAAGAGGAGAAGTTTAGACCGCAATTGCGTGTACATGCGTATCATGATATTGAGACAGAGATTGATTTTTGGGCGAAAACGACTAATATTAGTAGCAGCCAATTTGCAAGGCCGTACATCAAACCGCATACCGGCAAACGGTTTCGGGATAATTATCGGGGTTGTCTCTCGCTGCGGTATTATGATGCGGCTCTTGCCCGCCAACTCTTGGCATATGGAAAAGCTTTTCTAAAGAAAAAATAGTTTAGGGGGCTTAAGTAAGTGGCATACTGGCGATCTCCAAAATCGCACTCGGGGGTTCGATTCCCTCAGCCCCCGCCTCAAACTTTTCTTGCTTTTCTGCATTTTCATACAGCTCTTTTTTCTGCTACACTGTGTAACAGTATGGGCGAACAATTTGCCGGCGCGAACGAGCATGAGCATGGTGAGGTTAAACTGGAAACCGATGCTTCCAAAGAAGCATTCAGAAGTAGCGTGGCATTATTGACGACAGGCGGCAAGAACTCCTCCGAGAGGTCTGACTGCCGCACGCGGTCGTTTGCTATTAGCCGGAGGAAGGACGTGGAATTGCTGTCTGCCGTCTCGGTTGGCGCACAGAATGAGCGCAGTGCGGACAAAGGGCCGCAGACCGTTGCGCGGGTAACGTTCGGTGAGCGGCTGGACGTGCGGCACGACCGACGCGAGTCCTATCATCTGCGCGATACGGGTGAGATGGAAATTTTTGTTGATGTGGTTGATCCCATCGAGCGTTTGCGGCAGAGGACCCTGTTTGATACGGCCAAGCGGATCGGCGACAAACAAGCGATGCAGAAGTTCCTTGGCGCCATTGATGATGAGCTTGCACGCATAGAGCGCGCGCACCAAGCGGCGCGGCGGCGAGGGGAAGCGAAGGTTTCCGAGGCCAAGCTCAAAGAGGTCAACGCGGTTCTTGATGCCATCATCCACCGCAAAATATTCGGTAGAGAAGGGTAGACGAGCGGAAGGGTTTGTTATCCACACCGGCGCAAGGGGGCGCCGGTGTTATACTTTTATTGGGAAACTCCGCGTTTAACTTCCCGGGAAGGGAAGCGCTTCGGGGTTTTTCCCGCTATTGATGAAATCAGGTATCGGCGGCAACATACGGCAGCGCGGCGCGCACGCGGGGATCGTTTTTTTGGCGTTCGCGTTCCTTGCCATTTCGTTCGCCTCGCCCCTTACCGCATCCGGCGCAACAGGCGTGCCGAAGATCATCAGTTACCAGGGGCGTTTGGCGGATTCCAACGGCAACCTGCTCGGCGGATCGTCGGGAACCACCTACTACTTCAAGTTTTCCATCTGGGATAATGCGACAGTTGACTCCGGCAACCGGCTGTGGCCGTCGTCGGCGCCCGCATCGGTTTCCGCGACGGTTACCAGCGGCGTGTTCAACGTGAATGTTGGTGATACGGCCAACGGGTATCCCACCGCGCTCAGTTACGATTTCAACGCGAATCAAGATGTCTTTTTAGAAGTACAGGCCTCTTCAAACAATTCCAGCTTTGAAACGCTTAGTCCGCGCCAGCGCATCTCCTCAACGCTCTTTGCGCAGTACGCGGGAGCGGTTTCCGGAAGCACCACGCCTTCCATGTTCGGCACCACCTCGCCGGTCGGGCTTTCGCAGGTGACGGTGGAAGCGACTTCTACGGCGGCTATCGGCATCACCGTGCGCGGCGCGAGCGGACAGGCGGCTAATCTTTTCCAGATTCAGAACGCATCCGGTTCAAACTTGTTCTTCACAAATGCGAGCGGGGGATTGTTCGCTTCTTCAACATTGCAAGTGACGGGGAATTCGCTCTTGTATGGAACTTTGGGCGTTGGCACAACCTCTCCCGCGACCACTTTTGCCGTGCAGGGCGACGCGTATTTCAGCGGTGCACTTTCCAACGTTTCAAACATCACTGCCACCGGCACGGCATCGGTCGCCGGCCTCGCCACCCTCTCCGGAGGCATTCTCGTGAGCAACTCCACGAGCACCATCACCAACC
>CAYIFE010000003.1:0-6143 GCA_964362605.1 uncultured Candidatus Saccharibacteria bacterium | reverse complement strand
AGACGATCAGCGGCGCGGCCCTGCTCGTCAACAACTCCACGAGCACCATCACCAATCTGACCACGGTTAAACTGACCGCGTCTTCTACGGTAGGTATCACGGCGACGACGACTCTCTACAGCGACCTTACCTTTGACTCATCGGCGGTCAATAACCGCCCGCTGTATGTAACCATTCCCACTACGGCACACGGTCTCCAGTTCGCAACCACGACCACCAACAGTTCGGGGCAATATCCTGTGCTCACGGTTACCTCTACCACGACCGGCCTGCTTGATTATGCGCGTGTTGCCGTCGGTACCACCTCGCCGTGGGGTGGAGCTGGATTGCGTGACCAGTTCACGGTTTCCGGCAGGATGTACTCAACATGGCGTCATTTAGAGTGTGACTCACCCGGCACCGACATCATTTCCGCCCAAAGTGCAAACACGGCATCGCAGTGTGGACCATTTGCATTTATTGAGGACGGCGATGGAAACATGAGTGTGTCCGCCGGGTACCCTTCGTCCCTACTAATCCAGGGAGGATCCACCGGATCGGTTGGCGTTGGCGAAGGCGCCTCACTGCGTTCGGTCAATGTGTTTGTCAGTGGCACCACCAGCCCGGTGATAGAAGCGTGGGTTGGCGTTCCCTCACTCGCCTCGCAAACAACCGGCTCGTACCTGGTTGGTTTTACCAGCACGACTACCGATACCTATGGACCCTTTACTGACGGCGTGTTTTTCCAGGCGTCCACAACACAGTGGTCTGCGGTGGCGGTCAAAGACAGCGTTGCCACACAGGTGAACACCGGTATCGCGACAACGACGGCACCCGTGTACCAAAAAATGCGCATTGAATTTGACGCCAACACCGCGTACTTTCTCATAGACGGCGCGGTAGTAGCGCAGATATCAACCAATCTGCCGGTGGTGACGCTTTCTTCCGTTGCCGGTGTCGCAGTGTTGAGCGGCACGATAAAACAGGGGATGCATGTTTCCCTCATGCGCGTGTGGGTTGATGACCCGGCCGGAGACATTGTGCAAGAGGCGTTTAGCGCGCCGCCGAAAAGTGACGACGGCATTATCCCCGGAGAGTATCCCATCGCGGCGCAGTTCTCTTCTTCGGAAACGGCCGGCGATCTTGTGCCGGGGAGCGTGGTTGTATATGACGTGAGTCCGCCTACCGGTAGCAGTGACATCTTCATCAAGTTAGCGGGCAAGAAAGAAAGTAGGACGGTCGCAGGCGTCGTCGCGCATCCGCGCACGGGAGGATTAAACTTCGGTGGGAGTGGCACGCTTGACGTGGCTGTGGGAGGGACAGCGCGCATCCGTGTTTCCGCCAAAAACGGGCCTATTGCGCGCGGGGACTTTCTGGCGCCGAGCGAGATGCCCGGTATTGCGGTGAAGGCCGTTTCTTCCGGCATGGTGATTGCCCGCGCGCTTGCTCCGTATGACGGCGCCGCCGACGGGGAAAAAATTCTCGCGGAGATACGCCCGCAGTTTATGGAAATTACCGCAGAAGAAGATGTGCCGCAAACCTTTGCTGGTGGCATGCTGGCGGCGGCTTCAGAAATCAGCGATGCGCTGGCAAACCTCGGGCAGACGATCACCAAGACCGTGTTTGGAAAGGTCTCTGCGGCGTTCGCCTCCATCGGCAATCTGTTCACGCGCACCATCACCATAGTTCCTGACGGCGAGATCGTCGTGCCCGAGGGGCTCAACCAGATCAGCGGCTCCGGCGTAATTCTCGCGGGGCAGACGCAGGTTGTCATACCAAATACGAAAGTAAAACCGGAGAACAAGATCCTCGTTACGCCAACCGCGCTCACCAGTGCACAGCTTGCGGTGGTCGCCAAAACGCCCGGGCAGAGCTTTACGGTCGGCATCGCCGGTTTGGCAGAAAGCGATATCACCTTTGACTGGCTCATCATTTCTTCGTACCAGACCGGTGAGACGCAGACTATGGTGAGTGTGCCGCAGGATCCGGTTTCCGATTCTGTTGAGCCGTCGGCTCCGCCATCCGAACCTCCCGCGCCGCCGGTGCAAGAACCGGATGAACCGTTACCGCCGGTTGATGAACCGCCGCCGGCCGAGGAACCGCAGGCGCCTCCTGTCACCGAAGAACCTCCTGTTGGGAACCCCCCCGCCGACCAGGATCCGCCTTCGGACAACCCGGCGGACGTCGGAGATCCAACCGTGCCGCCGGTCGATCTTCCTGATGGAAACGACGCAGAAAACCCGCTCCCGTAGACCGTGTTGCTAAAATAGCGCAGACCGCTACAATAAAGGCAGGTCGACCCTAAATTTTAATGTCTCATACTATGGAAGAAATTAAACAGCCGCGCAGTGGCCGGTGGATGTGGGTTTTAATAGGCATTATCGTCATCGTTGCCGTGGTTTTGTGGTGGAAGGGAGCGTTCGGGTTTGTCAATGGAAACAGCGGCGCGTTCCAGGCCGTGTTTCTGACCAACGGGCAGGTATATTTCGGCAAACTTGCCAACGCGAAGTCGCAATATCCGGTTCTGCGGGAAGTGTATTATTTGCAGGTGACCCAGCCGCTCCAGCCGAAAGACCAGAATGCCCAAACAGCGCCCAACCTCAATCTCATCAAGCTCGGCGGCGAGCTCCACGGCCCGATGGATGAAATGTTCATCAACCGTGATCAGATCATTTTCTACGAAGACATGAAGACGGATTCACAGGTGGTGACCGCCATTCGCCAGTACCAGGAAAGTCAGCAGACCCAACCCTAGCGCAGTGGCATGAAATGGCATGCAATCGCGGTGGCGTTCGTTGCGGTTGTTTTCGTCGCACCGCCGCTTGTGCGCGCGGCGGTTTTTTCCTCCTCTAATTTCATCATCCAGGACCCGGCGGTGACTTCCGGCGGCGGGCTGGGGACATCAACGAATTTCCAGCTGTGGGGATCGTTT
Organism: uncultured Candidatus Saccharibacteria bacterium; assembly: GCA_964362605.1. GTDB lineage: Bacteria > Patescibacteriota > Minisyncoccia > UBA6257 > 1-14-0-10-40-38 > CAYIFE01. The sequence continues at coordinate 3,232 of CAYIFE010000003.1, read as the reverse complement.
GCCCAGCCGGCCGCCGGACTTTCCACATCAACCAATAATCAGCTCGGCGGTGGGTTTTTATATTTTGGCGGAGCAGTCACGGCTTCGCAAGAATCTGCTTCACCGACCTCGCCGAGCGATCCCGGCGGCGGCGGGCCGATAGGGGCGGGGACTGCTATTATCCCGCCGATAGGACTTCTGCCTCAAAAACCGCTGTCGTTGACAACGCTCATTGATATTCTCACCGGCGAAGAGCCGATAACCATTCCCGGATGCGCCAAGCAATCCGATTTCAACTGCGACGGCGCGGTCAATCTGCAGGACTTGAGTATTTTGCTCACGGTTCCCAACATTGCCAGTACAAAGGCGTTGAGCTTCTTGTTTGCCGACTGGACGGAAGGATTGCCCGTGCCGGCGCTTGGTGGACAGGGCTTGCCAGCTTCTCCGCAGATTGCGCAACCGGCGGCACCTCCGCTCGCCCAGATCTCTTCGGTGGTTGGCGCAGATGGTTTTTCCGGCGTACCGGAGGAGCGCGAGAAAGGTTTGTCTATCGGAGGATTTTTCAGAAGCGTTGTTCGCGTCGTTTGGCAGGCGATTGTTTCCATCATTTTGTTCATTGCGCGTCTTTTAGGCTTTTAATCCCTTGTGTATAGTGTGAGCGGGCTGATGCGGTATACTGGAGCAGTGGTCAAGCGCTATTTTTCCATCTTTGTTTTTGCGGGAGCGTTTTTTTTGCTTGTTGCGCGCGCGGATGCGGCGACCATGCGCCTGTCTCCGGCGACCGGTTCCTTTATCTTAGGCAGTACCTTTGACGTATCGGTCATTCTCAACACGGGAGGGGTGGCGGTGAACACGATAGAGGTAGAACTTAATTTCCCCGCGGACAAGCTTCAAATAGCCAATCCCAGCTTAGGGAAATCCATCGTGCAGATATGGGCTTCTCCGCCCACGTTTTCAAATCAAGAAGGGAAAATATATTTTGTCGGCGGCATCCCCAGCCCGGGTATTACCACGTCCGAGGGTGTCGTGCAATCTTTCACCTTTCGCGTCACCTCTCCGGGGGAGGCAAAAATAAGTTTTGGCAAAAATATTTCCGTGCTTGCCAATGACGGTTTTGCCACCGATCTGCTCAAGCAAACCTCGCCGGCTCTGTTCAAGCTCATTCTGCCGCCCGCGCAGGGGCCGGATGTGTTCTCGCCGACCCACCCCGAGCAGGGGCGGTGGTACAACGACCCCAATCCCATCTTCAAGTGGAGCGCGAGCGGCCAATCGCAGGGTTTCAGTTACACGCTGGATCACAATGCAAACTCGGTGCCGGATACGGAGGTTGACACCTTTGACGCCGAAGCGGGATTTTCAAATCTGGAGAGCGGCATCTGGTATTTCCACGTGCGCGAGCGGGCCGGCAACAGCTGGGGCGGGGTGAGCGATTACTTTGTAAACATTGATACGGATACGCCGGCGGCGTTCGGCGTAGACGTCTCGCCCTCAACGCACACGACCAGCAAGAGCCCTATCGTGCGATTTTTCACCACCGACGGACTTTCCGGCTTTGACCATTTTGAAATGAAGCTCGTGCCGCTTAGGAGCGGTCCCGGTGAATCCACGTTTTTCTTTGAAGCCGCCAGCCCCTACCAACTTTCCGGCATCTCCACCGGCAGGTATGAACTTATCGTACGCGCGTTTGATAAAGCCGGAAATTTCCGCGATGAATCCGAGACACTCAACATCCTCTCGTCTTTTTTCCAGTTCATAAGCCCGGAGGGAATAGATCTGATAATCGTTTTTGTCCCGTGGGGGATTGTTGTGCCTCTGCTTGCCGTGCTTGCGCTTGCCGTGCTGGTGTTTGTGCTTCGCATGTGGCGGCGGCACCAGCACCACATCCGCCACGCGTTTCGGGAAGATTTTAAGAAGATACGATGGGGGATAAGGAAATAGAGAATATGGCAACGGTAAAAAAACAAATTAACGTGGGGGGCGCAATCCTGATTTTTTTGTTCGCGTACGCCGCGGCGTATGCGCAGACGCAAGCCCTGCCGCAGGCGCCGGCGAACATTGATGAACCGTATATTTCCGTCAATCCGGATATTTTTTATCCGTTGGACGAAGTTTTGTATCTTGAAGGCCGGGCACAACCGAACGCCATTGTGACGGTGCAGATACGCAAAGAAAGTGGCGCGGAGAAGCCGGTGAAGTTTACCGTCAAAGCCGATGCGTACGGCGAATGGGTCGTTGCGGAGAAAACGTACCTCTCGTCGGGCAACTGGGAAGTGCGCGCCCGCCAGCAAGTCGGCATCGCACTTTCCGGCGAGTCCAATCCGCGCCTCATCCGGTCGGTTGTGAGCGGTGTGAGTATTTTTGGCATCACCATTCGCTACGTCGTCATTTTTTCCGTCGTGCTCGTGTTTCTCGCTGTTCTTATCGGCGTTTTCGTGTATTTCCGCCGCAGAATAGCGCAGTTGCAGCGGGGTCTCATGGCAAAACAACTGAAAGACACCGAAGAGCGGTTTCACCGCGGGTTTGGTCAACTGCGCGCCGATCTGATGGGTCAGCTTAAGGACTTGGCCTCCGGTGCGCAGGGAAGGACGCTCACCCCAGACGAGGTGGAAAAGCGCGACCGCATCCTGCGCGAGCTTGAACAATTGGAGCAAAACCTTGAACACGATGTCGGCGATATCCGCCGAGGATCAAGCGATTCGTGAACAGAGCAACGAAAGGAACTGGCGCGCAACGGCTCATTGAACATTTGGTTGTGGGCGGATACCTTAAAACGCCGCGCATTCGCGCGGCGTTTGAATCGGTTGATCGCAGAGATTTTGTGACTCCTGACTGTGCGGCAGAGGCGTATCGCGACGAGCCCCTGCCAATCGGGCATGGCCAGACCATCTCACAGCCGCTCACCGTCGCGTTTATGCTGGAATTGTTACAGCCGCAGGAGGGAGAAAAAATTTTGGATGTAGGTTCCGGTTCTGGTTGGACTACAACCCTGCTTGCGCACATTGTCGGCGGGAAGGGAAGCGTTATCGGTGTTGAGCGGATTCCGGAGCTGGTTTTGTTCGGGCAGAAAAATCTCGCGAAATACCATCTGCCGCAGGCGGAGATCATACAAAGCACGGATATGCTTGGTTTGTCGGAACGAGCGCCGTTTGATCGGATCTTGGTTTCTGCGGCGGCAGAAAAATTATCGGAAGAACTTGTGCGCCAGCTCAAAATCGGCGGTCGGCTTGTGTTACCCGTCGGCAACTCCGTGTGG
>CAYIFE010000002.1:0-16002 GCA_964362605.1 uncultured Candidatus Saccharibacteria bacterium | reverse complement strand
TTCGAATCCAGGCGCGCCCACCAATAGAAACTCCGCACATGTGCGGAGTTTCTATATTATTACCCGCCCGTCACCGGGCGGAAGTTGAAGGGTGCACCCACCAAAACAATTTTTAAAAGGAAGAGGCCCGCGAGCGACCTCTTTGGGTCGCCTTGCGGGCCCTGTTCTACGCGGCTTTGACCAGACGAACGGCCGCGTTCGTGGAGTGGGTGTTTTCCATCTCGAACGCAATGTGGACGATGGGGAGGGACTCGTCCCTGTTTGCCACGATGCGAAAGACCAGGGGAATGTGCTGTCTGGGAGCGCGTGATCCTCCGCAGATCGTGAACATCTCCTTGTCGAGGTGTTCGTCGAACTCGAGGAAGTACGTGAGCTCGAAGTGCAGGCGTTCCGGGAGCGTCATGCACGCCGATTGTGCGAAGTCATCTGCGGGTCTACCGGCGTTTCTCGGATCGGCGTCGCGGCAGTCCTTCGTCCAGACCGCGTACGGCCCGCGCCGGCAAGTACGCACCGAGGTCGTCTCGATCCAGTAGCCGCCACGCACTATTTCGTGCCGGAAGACCCCTTTACAAGCGTGGAAGATCCGGCCGATATCGTCCGTTGCGGTCACGAGCAGGCGATCGTACCCGCGCGGCCGCCGCGGCAACTTGAGCTTCTTGGCGTCGATTTCGATGCCGTAGTAGTCCTCGCAGATCATCCTCTGCCGGCGTAGCTGGGTCTCTGTGTCCATGCCGCGCAAATGCTCGGGTGTTGTTTCTAAGCGGAGGTTGCGTAGCAGACGTTCTGCCCGATGCGGATCGATCATCTCGATATCGGATTGGCGCCAGCCGGCTTCTTCGAGAATATCGAGCCGGCTGTCGAGCAGAGTACGATCCAGGTTTTTCAAGCGTCCCATTGGGGCTCCTTTGGTTGTGCGCCAGTGGCGCGAGATCCGGAGACCGTCCGGATACGGGAGTCTTTTGACTCGTCCCTAGGTATACCAGATGAAATATTGCCGCGCAAGTTTTACGCGCGGTTTAACTGACCGTCACCGGTTTGAGGTTAAACGGCTTTAGGATGGCGTAGAAGTCGTCTTGTTCCAGCGTTTCTTTTGTCAGCAGGGCTTCGGCAATGGCGTCCAGCACTTTCTTGCGGGCTTCAATTATCTTTTTCGCGGTTGCGTGGGCCAGATCTATGAACCGGTGCACCTCCTTATCAATCTCCGCGGCAACTTTTTCAGAGTAATTTTTTTCCATCGCTATTTCGCGGCCGAGGAATATCATCTCCTCCGCCTTGCCAAAAGTGACGGGTCCCAGATTGCTCATGCCAAACTTGGTGACGAGGCGGCGGGAAAGCTCGGAGGCCTCTTTGAGATCGTTGCTCGCACCCGTTGAAACATCACCAAAAGTAGAATGCTCCGCGGCATAGCCGGCCATCAACGTTGCCAGTTCCGCCATGAACTGGGACTTGGTTTTGAGATGTATGTCTTCAGTGGGAAGTTTGAGCGTGTATCCGCCGGCGCGGCCGCGACTGACGATGGATATTTTGTGCACCGGATCGGCATCTTTAATGCTGGCGGCCACGAGCGCATGGCCGGCCTCGTGATAGGCGGTGATGCGCTTTTCGCGGTCGCTGATCACGCGACTGCGCCGCTCGGGGCCGAGGATTATCTTTTCAATGGAGTCAAACAGGTCCTGCTGGGTTACGGTTTTGCGGTTCGTGCGGGCGGTAAGAATGGCGGCTTCATTGATGAGGTTGGCGAGATCCGCTCCCGAAAAGCCCGGCGTGCGCACCGCGACCTTGCGCAAATCCAGGTCCTTTTCCAGCGGCTTGTTCTTCGCGTGGATCTTGAGGATCGCGTCCCGGTCGTTGATATCCGGCAAGTCAAGGACGACGCGGCGGTCAAACCGCCCGGGCCGCAAGAGCGCGGAGTCCAGAACATCCGGCCGGTTGGTGGCCGCGATGACGATGACCTTCGTATCGCGGTCAAAACCGTCCATTTCAACAAGTATCTGGTTGAGCGTCTGTTCGCGTTCGTCATGGCCCCCGCCCAAGCCCGCGCCGCGCTCGCGGCCGATGGCGTCTATCTCGTCAATGAAGAGAATAGAAGGCGCCGATTTCTTCGCAGTCGCAAAGGCGTCCCGCGTGCGGCTTGCTCCCACCCCCACGAACATTTCCACGAACTCCGAAGCGCTGATGTGGAAGAAGGGGACGCCGCTCTCGCCCGCCACCGCGCGCGCCAAAAGCGTTTTTCCGCTCCCGGGCGGTCCCATCATGAGCACGCCGCGCGGAATTTTTGCCCCCAGATCAAGGAATTTTTTCGGGTTCTTCAAAAAATCAACCCCCTCTTCCAATTCCTGCTTCGCTTCCTTGAGGCCGGCGACGTCTTTGAAGGTAATCCGGTCTTTTGTCGGTGCAAAGAGGCGGATGTTTGAGCGGCCGAAGGAAAACACCTGGCTTGCGCCCGTGCGCGCCTGGCGAAACACGTACCAGAAGATGAGCCCAATGATGATCACCGGCAGGAGTGTCGGCACGAGCACGCCGAGCCAGAAGCGCATACCGGACTCGTCCTTGATATCCAGCGTAACCGCGCGCAGGGCGGCCGAATCAACGCCGTAGTTGCGCAGGGTCTCGGTCAAACCGACGCCGGTCTCTTTTTTTACCGCCGCGCGCGTGCTGTCGGAAAAGGTAACGGTGAGATCGTCGCCCTGGGCGAGGATGGCGGCGACCTCGCCGCCGTTAATCTTTTGCGCGAGTTGGTTCAAGCTCAACTGCTCCGTCTGCATGCCCGCCTGCAAAAAAAATGAAAACACGACGGCAACCAGCATCAGCGTCGCGATGCCCCACAGGAGATTTTTGTACAGGATATTCATGATACAAAAGAGTATACCCTTTAGTTAACAGTCAGTCAAAAAAACGGTATCATCGGGACATGGCCTCCGCGGAAAAATTGCTCACCGAATATCTTGACTATCTTGAGATTGAAAAGAATCGCTCCGTCAAAACGCGCCGCAACTACGAGCACTACCTGCGCACTTTTTTTCGCCGCACCGGCATCCGCGCCGTAGCCGACATCACCGAACCGGCTATCCGTGGGTTCCGTCTCCAGCTGGCGCGGACGAACAGCGCGGACGGCAAGCCGCTCAAGCGCGTTACCCAGAGCTACTACGCCATCGCCATTCGCAACTTCCTGAAATTTCTGATCAAGCGCGATTTTGCCGTGGTTTCCCCCGAGCGGATAGAACTGCCGAAGCCGGTTGCCCGCCAGATAGAGCTCATTGAGTACGCCGATCTGGAACGCATCCTCGCCGCGCCCGCAGGCGACAGCGCGCCCGTCTTGCGCGACAAAGCGGTGCTGGAGACGCTGTTTTCCACGGGTTTGCGCCTGGCGGAACTGTGCGGCTTGAACCGCGACATAGATATGAAGCGCGGCGAAGTTACGGTGCGCGGCAAGGGCGACAAATTGCGCGTGGTGTTTGTCTCTGATCGCGCCCGGGCCGCGATAGAAAGGTATGTGCGGAAGCGTTCGGATGCCGATGAGGCGCTCTTCATAAGTTTTACCAAAAAGGGAAAGCCGATAGGCAGAATAAGCCCGCGCGCGGTGGAGCGCATGGTGGACAGGTATGCGCGCAAAGCCGGCGTTTCCCGCCGCATCAGCCCGCACGGTTTCCGGCACCTGTTTGCAACCGATCTGCTGATAAACGGCGCCGACCTGCGCTCGGTGCAGGAACTTCTAGGCCACAGCAACATTTCCACTACGCAGATCTACACCCACCTGACCAACAAAGAACTGCGCGAAGTGCACAAGGCGTTTCACGGAAGGAGGCGGTAAAGTAATCGCGCCTGCCCGCCGTAGCTTGAGCGGAGGCGGGAATAACGCGAATTTGAGAAGGTAGTAACGCGAATAAGAAAAGGTGGTGCCTCCGAGAGGATTTGAACCTCTAACCCTTGCGGGACGTGGTCCTAAGCCACGCGCGTATGCCAATTCCGCCACGGAGGCATTACCACCCATAGTAATGAACGCACGAACATTGTCCATCGTTTTGTGTTTGCGGCACCTGTGGAGAGCAACTTTTTTCCTTGTGGTATCATTGGTTCAATGGAAGACCAAGACCTCAAACGTATCCAACAGGCGCTGGATACTTTTTTGCAGGAGGTTGAAGCGGCAAAAAAAGGATACATGGTTTCCGCCGATGAGGTCATGGCAAAAATTCGCGAGCGCAAGATGCAGGAGATAAAAAAGGACTTGGGAGTGGGGCTTTAGGAAGAGAGGGGAAACTGGGCACTAGGAACTAGAGTCAAAAGTGGGGGCTCAAATATGGAAGAAAAAAATCCAACCGGGGGACAGGCACAGCCTGAAGGGCAAAACAGCGTTGAAGAAAAGGTAAAAGAGCCGGAGAAGGAAATCAAACCGGAAGCCGCTCCCGATCCGGTGGAGTCGGCGCGCCGGCAGGCGCAGGAAACGGGAAGTGGCGCCGCGAAAAACTTTGAAACATACGCATCCGGTGTTTTGGAAAACTTGCGCGGCGCCGGTGCGACGCCGGAAGAAGTGGGCCGCGTCGCGTTCGCGCTGGCCCAAACCAAAGAGCGAATAGAGCGCGCCGCGCAGACGTTTTCAGAAAGCATCGCGCCGCTCCCCGCGCATGAACAGCCGCTGGTCGCCGCCCGGGAACGGTTCACCGCGCTCGCAGGGCAGGCAAAGGAAGCGGGCGACCAGCTGAAAGCCGCTCATTTTAAACAAAAAGTAGAAGACACGGAGAGCGCACTTGGCCTTGTCCGTGAGCTCAAACAGAAGGGGACGGAGGGTGAAGAGAAAAACGAAGAGCGAGAAAAAAAAGAGAAAGAGTTTGAAGCCCGCATTGCCGGTTTGCGCGATCAGTTACGCGAGGCGGAAAAGAGCAATAATCAGATACGGGTGCTCACCCTTGAGGACGAATTGCGCACGACAGAGAGGGAGCGAAGCGTTTTTCTGGCGGCAAACCAGCCCGCAGAACAACCGCCCAAACCGCCTGAGGCAGAGCCGAAACCGCCGGAGGGAAAGAAGGAGCCGGAGCCCACGCCCGTAAAACCGGCAGAAGGGGAAAAGCCGCCGGAAGGAGCTCCACCGGCGCCCCATGGGCTTGACGGAAAAAAGGCGGCAGCGTATGAAAAACTTCCCGAAGATGCCAAGCGTGTCGCGCATGAAGCACATCTCGCTGGCCGGGTGACGCTTGATGCGCGTTTGGGGGCGTTTTTAAGCGGCGTGCTGGAGCGCTATCGCACCCGCAAAATGGAAAAGGTTGAGGGAGAAATAGCCGCCTTGCGCACAGACCGCGACAGCATTAAAAAGCAACTGGCCGATCAGGAAAAAGAATTGGAAGATATCAAACGCGAGCACGGGGAGATCCCGCCGAAAGCGGCGGCCAAAGCGGCAGAGCAAAAAGAACAGTGGGAAGATCAAGTGAAAGCATTGGACAAAGAAGAGGCGCGATTCACGCACCTTTTGGGAAAACAGCGGGAAAAGCGCGACGCAGTGACGGCAAAGAAAAAAGAGGTCGCGGGCGGGATCGTTGAAAAACTGGAAAAACAGCTCGCGCCCTATGAGCAAGCTATAGAGAAAGCGCGCGGGACAATAGAGGACATCAACAAGCGAATTGAAATGTATGCGGCGAAGCGCGGTCAGGCGATCGTGCGGTATCGGAAACTGCAAAAAGACCATGCGGTGGCAACCTCGGAGATAAAACGCCTCGTGCTTCAGGAAGTTATGGAAAACATCGGCGCGGAAATAGGCGCATCTGAAAAAGAATTGAAGTTATACGAAGAAGACCTCAAGCTGTGGCGCAAGAACTTGTATGTGTACCATCAGTGGGCGAGAGAAAAGCGAAACGGCATTGAGCGTTACAAAGCATTGATGAATAAATGATCACCATGACCACCCACGCCGCGAGCGCGCAAAAACTCATAGTTGAAGCGAGAAAATTGCTTGCCGATGTTCGCGCCGTGCGCAAAAAGCACGCGCCGCCTTTGGCGGCATCGGCCGCGCAGGCGGCGCGGCAGATAGACGCGCTCGCCATCGGCATCACCCGGGCGGAAAAACAGATGAAGAAGATTGAAAAGCGCTCACTCGGCGATATAGATGGCGCGATCCTGACCGCGCTGAAGGAGTAGCGGGCACGCGCGACAGGAGTTGACTTTTTACATAGGAATGCTATAATACCGGCAGTCTTCAGATCGTGTCTGAAGATCTGCTCTTTGACATAGCGCTTTTCACAAAAAGGCGCGGTTTCAAATGGCAGTTTTGATTGTGCATTCAACCCCACACCGAATCGAAAGGTAGGTGGAGCATGGCAGCGTCGGAAAACAGCAGAAGGTTGTTCGGGAAATTCCGGAGCTGGCTCCGGAGCGAGGGGGCGGACATCGTCCGCCACGTTGCCGGGGAGGAAGCGCATCGGCGCATCTCCGGCGAAGGCGGGGGCAAAGCGGTGAAAGCCGCCGGTGCTCCCGCGCCGACCATCGGCGGCGCGATCGTCCGCGGGTTGGAGCGGTTCTTCTCGGAGGGTCGGGGGGGGGGGGCGGGGGCGGGGGCGGCAGCCCGCCGCGCGCCGGGGCCCCCCCCCCGCCCCGGGGGGGGGCGCGGGCCGGGGGGGTGGCGGGGTTCTTGGGGGGGGGGCGGGGCCCCCCCGCCGCCGCAATTCTCCAGCGCCTTCCCGACGCGTACCGGACCAAGTTCCTCGGGTTCGCCCGGGAGGCCCGCGAACACCGGGAGAACGAGGTGGTCTCGGAGGCCCTCTGGGACTTCCTCGATCATTTTGCGCACGAGCGGAAGACGACCGTGAAGACGGCCGTCCCCGCCGCTACCGGAGTTCCTGCGGGAGAAAAGACCGAGGAGGTCATGGAGCGGGTGCTCTACACCGACCCCTCCGGTCGTCTCGGTTCAGGCTTCACGCCGCGTGAAGCCGCCTTCATCAAACTCTTGGACGACCACGCGTCGTACCAGAGTTTTATGGCCTGGGTCAACTTCGTCCGCAAGGACGGGAAGGTCCAGGGCGTCCTGCGCGTCGGCGGCAAGGTCGCCGACGCAGTGGCAAACAGCGCCGACCGCGCCGAGACCTCCTACAAGGAGTACCGGCGCCAACACCCGAGGAAAAAGTAGCATGGACAGATTGCTTCGTCTGCTAGAGGGATGGTTCGTCCGGGCGCGGGTCGCCGGCGAGGACCTCTACGATGACGTGAACTGGGCGGTGCGCCGGCGGGTCATCCCGATTCTCGTGGTGTACCACGCGGTTCTCGGTTTCGTCGCGTGGGCTGGTGTGCCCGGGTTGACCGCTTCGCTGGGGCTCATCCCCCTCGGGGCGGCGATGTACGTTTTCGTGTACGCCACGCCGCCGATGCTCTGGCCGCTCCTCTGGGGGGCTGGCAGGATCGGCGAGCAAGTCGTCCTCGTCGGTGGCGTTTCCGGCGCGGCGACGAACGCCTTGGTAAAAGGCCTCCGGGCCGTCGCCCTGTTGATCGGTGTGGAACTGGCGATGACGCTGTACTTCAGCGTCGTCCCGGTCCACCACGACCCGGCGATGATTCCGGTGATCCTGTTGGCCGGCGCGACGTTGTTCGCCCTCTCGCTCGCCTTGAGGAACGTCCTCGCGGGACTCGGCATGATCATGGCAGTCGCCGTGATCGCCGCGCTCACAGGGATGTTCTTCTGGGGAGGCCGGGAGGAGATCGCCAAGTCGTGGCAAAAGGCCACGGCTCCGCAACCGGCGCAGTCGCCACCTCCTCCGGCGTTTCTCGTTCGGGAGGAAACGGCGACGGATGTCTACCTCCGTTTGCCGTCCAGCTCGCCGGGTGCCACTTCGTCGGAAACGCTTCCGACGAAGTGGATCCACATTACTGTGGACGGGGGCGGTTGGGCGGACGTCCCCAAAGCCGGGGGGACGACCTTCATCCCCTCCGGCGGTGCGCCGATTCCCATCAAGGCAGGCGAGTGGTGCCGCCTGCCGGTAGACAAGCCGTTCCGGTTGGAAGGAGCCGGAACCGTTGACATCATCCTCTCGCGGCGGCGCTAGGTGCCGCCATGGGAGCGACGATTCGTGCGAGCCCTGTGTCTTCGCTGTGAGCGAAGGCATGGGGCTCTTTTAATAGAGTAATCGCTAATATCGCGAATCGCAGGGGTAATAACGCGAATAGAGAATTGGAACACAAAACCCCTCGCCGACGGCGGGGGGTTTTGAAAAACGCTCAAACAAAACGTTCTACGTAGGCAACTGTCCGCCCACGAGGTTTTGTACTACATACTGCACCGCGGTTGCGATGAGCGCGACGGCAATGGCGACAATCGCGTAGATAAACTGCTGTTTCGCCGTCTTCACCTTTTCTTCGTCGCCGCCGGAGGTCAGATAATTGAATGCCGCCAGTACGATGATGATCGCGGCAACAACAAAGAAGATCGTGTAAATCCAGCCAAGCAATTTGCCGACAATGTTAACAACCTGCTGGAAACTGTTAAATGCTTCTGTGGGAGGCTCGTTTAAAACTCCCACCGCGAAGCCGGAAAACGGCAATAGAGAAAGCCCCACTATTGCCGCCGTTTCAATTTTTTTGATCACGCTTTTCATGGATGACTGTAAGGGGAATTCCGTATCTCGACCTTTGTAAATATTCTTATTCTGTCACTGTACTCTGCCAGTATACCACCGCGCGCAAACCGCGCAATTAACAGTCAGGCGGTCAGTAATTCTTTAATGACCGCCAGGATGCCGGTTGAAGCGAGCACGATGGCCATGCCAATGGCGGCGTAGAGGATGGTGCGCCTGCCGGTGGCGAATTTTTCCGGGTCTCCGCCGGCAAACATCATCTGAAACGCGCCGATGAGTATCATGATAGCCGCGAGCGGGGCGGCGATGGTGAACAGGTAGCCGGCGACCTTATTGAGTACGACCACAACATCGGTGGTGCCGACGGGATTGACCAACTGGCCGTCGACGCCTCCGCCGACCGGCCCGCCGCCGCCGCCCGGGTCTTGCGCAGACATTAACGCTTGGTGTGCGCCAAAAAACAGCACAAAGAAAAGAAACAACAGAGAAAACGCAATCAATTTGTTTGTTCGCGCCATAGCCATACAAGATGTCAAAAATTCGTTACGCTTTTACCCGTCAGGGCGAGAAATATCGCGTTGATGATGAGCCACGCGCCAAACGCGATTGTCACGCCGATAACCGCGGTGGTGATGATGGCTTTGCCTTTTTTAACCTTATCCTCCGAACCGCCTGCCGTCATTATAACAATTCCGCCGGCAATAATCACGGCGGAGGCGATGGGGATAATCCACAGGAGCAATTGCCCGACAAGCCCTTTGCCAAGCGCGATGAGAGCGGGAAATCCGCAGCCGCCGGCTTTGGGCGCCTTTTCCGGCGAACAGGTGAGGTCAATGCCAAAGAGCGTGAGCGCCTGCCCCGCGGGCACGGCAAACGCAAGCAGGGGTGCAGCCGACAAAAAAAGGAAAGAAAATAAAACAAGGAGAATGGTTTTGCGGTGAAATGAGCTTGTCATAATTCGCGTTATTGGCGATTACTCTTAGAGCCGTCCCTGCTTTTTTGCCATCAGCCGGCTGACCGCCTGTTCGGCCGCGGAGAGCGCTTTTTCGGCCGTCGCTTTGCCGCCGACCACGTCCGCGATCATGTTTGAAAATATCTCGTCAATGGCGGTGTTGTCCACCTGCGGCCACGAGCGCGCGTAGAGCGCCTGGGCGGCGAACACGCCCCATACCGGATCAGAAAGGCGCGCTCCGATGAGGGCGCGCAGGGCCGGCAGACGGTTTGTTTTTTCGGCGTACGACTTCATCGGGCCGGCACTTGCGGCAAACGCGCGGATGAAGTTCCAGCTTGCGGTTTGGGCGCGGGAGGTGTTGGCGACCGCGAACCCCCAGTAGTTGGCGTAGGTGAGGGGGTTTTGCGCCTGTTCGGGTTGGGGAAGCGGCGCAACGACAAACTTGAGGAACGGATTTTTCTCCCGCACGGCCGCGGCCTGGTATCCGTAGCCGAACATCATGTCCACCAGTCCTTCCGCAAAACCGTCCAGCGCGTTGCGGAAGCCGTCGTTCCACGTGTAGAGGGTTTTTTCTTTGGGATTTGCGAATTTGGCGTAAAAGGCGAGCGGGGCGGGGTTGTTGTGGTCAAAATCCGCGCCGGAAAAATCAGGCCGCACCATCGGCGCGCCGGATTGCATCATGAGCACGCTCACGATATCGGCCCCCTACACGACGCTCTTCCGATCTCCGCCGATGGCCGCGGCCGCCTTTTTTATCTTACCCGTACTGTCCAGCTCGCGCAGTTTTGGAATGAGCGTTTCAAACTCTTTCCACGTTTTTGGCGGTTCCGGGATGATTTTGCCGTCAAAATCGTCGCGATTGTAGAGCAGTGCGAGCGTGTCTATATGGAGCGGCAGGGCGTAGATGACCCCGTCGGGGGCGAAATCCTGTTCAACCACGGTGGGGTAGAGCGCGCGGAAATCGGCAAGCGGGAGAAGCGTTGCCGGTGCGGGTGCGAGCTTGCCGAAATGTTTGGGCAACCACGAGCTGTGGAGCATGAACACATCCGGCCCCTTGCCCGAGGCAAGCGCGTTGACCAGTTCCGATTCGTACGTCGCCGGATCCAGCTGACGGTAGGCGATGGCGTAGGGGAGCCCGAGACCGGAAAACAGCTGGTTCATCGTATCCGCGTTGTCAAAAACACCCCAGACGTTGAGCGTGACGGCCGGGCCGGTCCCCTTTCCTTTGAGCCCCGGAATGATGCCGGTGAAAATTAAAACGGCGAGCAGGGCGATAAGGCCGATCGCGCCGATGATGAGGAGGCGCGACTTGGGCAGGGAAGGGAGCGCAAGCGGAGGCAGTGCCATACCTTACTACTATACCACGCTTCGCAGACGTGTTGGTATGTGAGCCCAGTCGTAAACGTTACGGTGCGACGGGGCGAACAACTACAAGCACGTGGCACTGCTGACGGAGTCGCTGGAATCCAAAGTCATTATTTTCACTCCCTGCGTCGCGCGTCCGGCTACGCGCACTTCAGAAAGACGTGTTTTGATGACCTGCCCTTTGGCGGTGAGGACAAGCAGTTCTTCCTCGCCCGCGACCAGGTGCGCGGAAACGATCGGGCCGGTCTTCTTCGTCACCTGCGCGGTCTTGATGCCGGATCCCCCGCGGCCCTGGAGGCGATACTGGCCAAGGGGCGTCTGCTTGCCGTAACCGTTGGCGCCGACGACGAGGAGCTTCGCATCCTTGGTTCCCTTGGGGATGATGTCCAGTGAGCTGACGGTATCGCCGCCCTTGAGGCGGATGGCGCGCACGCCGGAAGCGCCCCGCCCCATGGGGCGGGCCTGCGTTTCCTTGAACCGGATCGCTTTCCCGTGCGCGGTGGCGATGATTATTTCATCTGCGCCGGTTGAGGTTTTGACCCAGTTGAGCCGGTCGCCCTTGCGCAGTTTAATGGCGATGATGCCGGAGCGGCGCACGTTGGCGAAATCAGTGAGCGTGGTTTTTTTGATGACTCCCTGGTTAGTGAGCATGACCAAAAACTTCGGTGCCCCCTCTTCCCTGTCACCTGTCACCTGTTTCCTATCACCTCGATAAGCAATGAGTGCATGGCCGTGCTCGTCGGCGGGGATATCAAGGAAGTTTTGGATGGGTTTGCCCTTGGCCGTGCGGCCGGCGGCGGGAATTTCCCACACCTTCGTTTGGAACACCCTGCCGCGCTCGGTGAAGAAGAGAATGTTGTCGTGGGTGGAGGCGGTGATCAAGTGCGTGAGAAAATCCTCTTCGGCGACGTCAGAACCGATGAGACCCTTGCCGCCGCGTTTTTGCGAACGGAAACTGTCGGGCGGCAGGCGCTTGATGTAGCCGCTCGCGGAGAGGGTGATGACCGCGTCCTCGTCGGCAATGAGATCCTCTTCCTTAAAATCCTTTAACCCGCCGGCGACCACTTTCGTGCGCCGCTCATCGCCGTATTTTGCTTTGACCTCCGAAAGCTCGTCCTCAATGACCTTCAAAATCTTCTGCGGACTGCGCAGGAGGAGTTCCAGATCCGCGATGAGCTTTTTCTTTTCCTTCAGTTCGTCCTCAATCTTTTGCCGTTCAAGCGCGGCCAGCGTTTGCAGGCGCATTTCCAAAATAGCGTTTGCCTGGATCTCGGAAAACTTGAACTTGGCGACCAGGTTTTTGTGCGCGTCCGCGCGGTCGGCTGACTTCTTGATGGTTTCAATGATGCGGTCAATGCTGTCTAGCGCTTTGGCGAGCCCCTCCAGAATGTGCGCGCGTTCGCGCGCGCGGGCGAGGTCAAATTCCGCGCGGCGCTTGACTACGTCCTGGCGGTGGGCAAGGTAGGCCTCCAATACGTCTTTGACGGAGAGCACCTGCGGCTGAAGGCCCTTGACCGCGCCGCGCTCGTCGCGCACGTCCACGAGCGCGATCATGTTGAGATGAAAATCCTTCTGCAGGTCGGTGTGGTTGTACAGCTGGTTTAAGACCTTCTGCGGCGTCGCGTCGTTTTTGAGCTCAACGACGACGCGCAAACCGTCCTTGTCGCTCTCATCGCGCAGATCGCGGATGCCCTCAATCCTTTTTTCCTGCACCAGCTCGGCTATTTTTATGATGAGCTCGCTCTTGTTCACCTGGTAGGGGATCTCGGTGACGACTATGTCAAATCCGCCCTTCGTTCCTTTGCGTTCTTCCACCGCCGCGACGGCGCGGCAGGTGATGGGGCCACGGCCGGTCGTGTAGGCCTGTGCGATGGCGTTTTTGTCGTAGATGATGCCGCCGGTGGGGAAATCCGGGCCCTGGATGAACTGCATCAGGTCAAGCGCGCTCGCTTTTGGGTTTTTGATCAAGTGCAGGGCCGCGTCCACCACTTCGCCAAGATGGTGCGGCGGGATGCTGGTCGCCATGCCGACGGCGATGCCGACCGCGCCGTTTAACAGCAGGTTAGGGATCTTTGCCGGCAATACTT
This sequence comes from uncultured Candidatus Saccharibacteria bacterium, assembly GCA_964362605.1. Lineage (GTDB taxonomy): Bacteria > Patescibacteriota > Minisyncoccia > UBA6257 > 1-14-0-10-40-38 > CAYIFE01. The sequence goes on along the minus strand of CAYIFE010000002.1, from coordinate 3,049 downwards.
TCGGCTCCTGCGTAGACGAGTCATAGTTGGGCAGCCAGTCAACCGTTTCCCGTTCCATGTCTATTAGCAGTTCTTCGGATATTTTTGAAAGCCGGCACTCCGTATAACGCATAGCTGCCTGGTTATCGCCGTCAACCGAATTGTGGACAAAAACCCCGGCAGCAAGAGCAAAATTGTGTGTGCCGTCAATGGTAAGGTCATATACGTCCTCGCGCTCCGAGAGGTTTTCTACCACAAGAACGCGATGATTGTACCAGGGAGCGGCATCCCGGATTTCTTCAAAAGTGCCGAAATACTCTTTTGCTTTCGTCAATGCAGGGATGTGATTTGGGCGTCCCTTTTCATACAGTTCAGGAGTGAGCGCCCCTTGCTGTTTGAGGAGGGAATACGCATACCCAAGGATCCTGCTGCGGATAACCGTTGCTTTATAAGCGGGGTCCTGCCATTTTTTGCGGAGCGAAACGGCTGATTTTTGTGCCAGACGACGCATAAAATCAGGGTCTGTCTCTATGCGTTTTTTATTCATCCGCGCGCGACCATTTTGTATGCGGGCAATGAATTGTGGGTCACGACGCTGGGCTTGTAATTTCTCGCGATGGAAATCTCGCATCCCAGGTTTTTCCCAGAGCGCCGACGCCTTCGCGCGATAGAATGGATCAAGCCACCGGGTTTTCATTTCTTCGGATTTTAGCTTGCTCATCTTTTTTGCATACGCCGGACTTTGCCAAAGAGTTATTAGGTTTTGGCTGGCCCGCACGCTCAATTTCTCTTTGTCGTAAACTCCCGTTGCCCATCGTTTTTTTGCAGCGCCCACCATGCGTGCGCGATACACCGGGTCAGCCCACTTCTTCAAATTCATCGCGGTATACCGCTTGCTGATGTTGCGCTTGACTGCGGGATCCGCGTAGTACTTCTCCCGCCCATTTTTTAATTTTTCTATGTATGTAAGATCATTATGGTGTCGCCATGAAGCAAGGTCGGCATGCAGTTGCCAATGTTCTTTCCAGCCCATCCGAACAATGTTTTCAGGATTATTATTGAGTTTATTAATATCTTTGTGATGGCGGACACGGCCAGCCGAAAAAGGATAAACACCATGCTGGAGGTTAAATGTATCTGAAAGACGATGCATCCATGACCACACTGCTTGTATGGGTTGAAAGATCATGTGGTAACCCACTGCATGGGGATCGTCTCTTGCGGTGGATAGCCGGAAGTAGGAGGGCATGAGAGAATCACCAGCTCGTAGGTTTTGCGCTGTTCTATACGTTCCGTTGCGGAGCAGAAACTTATGGTCAGGAGTGCAACGCAGTTTCTCGCCGCTATCCAGGATTACCCGTACGAGCTCTGCGTTGGTTCGAGTAACGCGTGGATGTTTTATTTCAGCGATTTCAATCTCTTTCGTTTTGCGATTAAAGGTGAGAGTATAATTCCTTTTTCCTTGCTCATACTCTCTCACGAGTTCTCTAAAAGAAAGAAAACGACCGTCAGTCAACGTGACTTTTGTATCACCGGTAAAACAGCCCCAATTTCCCTGTCCTTCGATCAGCGGGTAGCGTAGCGAAAACTTTTGCACCATACGGGTCAGTGCATCATAGATAGACGAATCACCGTGCGGGTGATAGCTTTTCATAACTTCACCAACAACCGCCGCGGACTTCCGGAGTTTGGTGCCAGCTCGCAGTCCCGTTTCCCACATCGCCCAAAGCACGCGCCGCTGTACCGGTTTGAGCCCGTCGCGGACGTCTGGCAGGGCGCGGGAAACAATGACGCTCATCGCGTAGTCCAGGTACGACTCTTTCAGCTCGGCCGTTATCTCGCGTTTTTCTATGTTAGGCATGCTTGCTACGAAATACCTGCCCGCAATGCTACGCATAACGTTGCAGGCGGGCGCATGAGTACGACTATACGAAAATGGTTATTAGCATTACTTTACGGTAGCGGCGTCTGCGGCACCGGCGGCAGGGTTTCCAACACAAAATTTCTCTCCTCCGGGGTGACGGTGATCGTTTTGTTGCCGCCGAGCAATTTTTTTGCCGCTTCCGCCATGCCGGCACCGCTTTCCGACATTTGTCCGAATATAGTGGAGAGGCCCGCGGCGAAGATCTGACGCAGGGACGGTTCGGGTGTTGGCGCGGCCGCCTGGAGCGAAGAGACCGGCGTGACAATGAGGTTAAGGTAACCCACCCACAGTCCGAGCACCAGCGCCATAGAAACGCCGCTCAACAGGAACATCCAGCGCATGCGTATGCGATCTTCGGACTCGCGGATTTGCTGAAAGAATTTTTTTATCGCGGTAAACATGTTTGTGGGTTACGAAATACGTTTGTGGGCTACGAAATAAAGAATGAGTACGAATATACGAATTTTCTCGTCGCTATTATATTGTAAGAATGACCACTTGCGTGCTCGCCGGCAGTTCTTTTTTCTTTATCGTCAGTTTTTCCTGTGGCTGGGCTTTCTGGCCGAGCTCTTCCAAAAACTCTTTTACGTCCGCGGCGGCGCGTTTGAGGCCGGGGACTTTAACGAGCGACGGCACGATGATCTTCGGTCCTATTTGCTTGATGATCTTCGCCATATCTTCTTGACCGATGAGCGGCTTGCCGCCTGCGGGGACGAACAGGATATCAATGCCGGCGACCTCTTCTATGGATTCCGGCGCAAGCGGAGCGGTCAGGTGGCCCAGAAACCCCAGAGTCATGTCTTCGGCGCGCACGCGGAATATGGTTTTCAAGAATTTTTCATCCGCCTCCGCGCGCCAGCCGCGGATCTCAACGCCGGCAATTTCATACTCGCCTCCGCCGGCGACGATGCGTTCTTCGGTTGTCGGCTGGTAGGGGATGGGCAGGACGGTCAGGGTTTTGAGCACGATGTCCGCTTTGAACCGCGGCGGGGTCAAGCCCGTTGAGCTATCAAACGGATCTGTCAGGATAGTCACCCCTCCCGTCTGTATCTTGAAGCACGCCTCCCCGTACCAGTTGATGATCATGGATGGGTATATGGTATCGCACCAGCATCAGTTTTTCAAGCGGGAAACGGCGGGCGCAAA
>CAYIFE010000001.1:0-23701 GCA_964362605.1 uncultured Candidatus Saccharibacteria bacterium | reverse complement strand
CATCATTATCTGTCACCTCGGTAGCGGTTCAAGCATTATCGCCGTCAAAGACGGAACGCCCCTGGACGTTTCCATGGGTTTCACCCCGCTAGAAGGCGCGGTGATGGGCACGCGCGTTGGCGCCATTGACGCCGGCGCCGTGCTCTACCTTGCGCAAAAGCTTGAAACCGACCTGGACGAATTGAAAACCTACTTCAACTCCCGCTGCGGACTCCTGGGTGTAAGCGGGATAAGCAACGACGTGCGCGTCTTGCTAAAGCGCGAAGAGGCGGGGGATGCCGACGCGGCGCTCGCGCTGGAACTGTTTGTCTACCAAATCAAAAAACACATCGGGGCGTATGCGGCCGCCCTCAACGGCGTTGACCTCCTGGTATTTTCCGCAACGATCGGAGAGCGATCACACATCATACGCGGGAGGATATGCAGAGAAATGGAATCGTTTGGCCTCGCGATTGACGGAGAAAAAAACCTTGCTACAGCAAGTGCCGATGCGCTCATCAACGCCGCATCATCTGCGGCAAAGATAGCGGTCATCGCCACCGACGAATTGGGAGAAATCGCGCGGGAAACAGCCGCGCTCTTGTGATAAACCCATCCCCCCACTCGCTACGATTAAAAGGGGCCGAGGCGCACGCGAAGTGCACCTCGGCCCGAGAGCTGGTAGACGGCTACGTCGTCTTCGCCAACTCCGCCTTCCCGCTCGCGGCTACCGCGAGGAACCTCTTCTTCCAGTCGGCGACCGCGCGCGCCGACCCTTTCTGGAGGTTCTCCAGGTGCTCGAACGCCTCGAGCGCCTGCTTCTCCTGCACGTCCCCGTCCTCGTACTTGTCCAGGAGGGAGCGCAGGAACGCGGCGTTACGCTGACTGACCCCCTTGTACATCGTGGTGAGGGTCCGCCTCATTTCCACGACGCCGCGCGTGAGGCGACGCCTGCCTCCGCCGCACGCCTCCCGGAGCTTTTCCTCCGCGACGCCGTACTGCTCGGCCGCCTTGGGAACCGAGAGGCCTCCCTCGGTGACCGCCGCGTGGGCGCGTTGTAGCTTCGCGCGTGCGAGCTTGGACTGCACCTCGCTGATGAAGCGACGCGCCATCCCCGCCGGCAGACCGAGCAGTCCGCTGATCCGCTTCTTGCTCTCGTTGCGGTCCAACAAGAGCATCACGGTGTGCTCGGTATCTTGCTTGGTGGGGGGGAGCGAACCGCCGGTGTTGGCCCGATAGGCCTCGCCGATGAGTTCGTTCTCGTCTCCCACCTCGACGATCTCCGCCTCGATAGCGTCGAGGTTGTTGAGTTCGTGCGCCTCGATTCGATGGCGCCCGTCGATGACCGCGCGGTCGCGCGTGATCTTGATGGGCGGCAACGCAACGCCGTTTTCCATCAGGATCCCGAGCATCACTGCGTGATCATGGTTCAATGCCGTCCTCACGAAGAGGTTCTTCTTGAGATCGGCGATCTTCACGACTTCGGTCTTGGTTCTCATCTCTCATGCTCCGTGCTGATACTGGGTTTCTGGGACTGCTCATCGGACGGCTTTACGAACCGGCCGACCTGCGCGCGCCATCCGGCGCGCTTCTTTCTCACCTGGGACAACATTACGTATGTCCCCGGCTCGGGCCAGTCGTCTTCCTGCCAGACCTTGCGATCCAGCGAGAAGGTGACCGCACCCAATTCCTTAGAACGTGCCACGGCGTAGGCACCGTGCCGACCGCCGGGAATGATCTTCTCAACGATCGCTTGGCACCCTTCGGGCTCTGTCACATGCCACTTCCTTTCTGTTGATCGGTGATCAGCCGTGAACTCAGAGTGCTTAACTGTGCGGAGAGCCGGAGGATCGTATTGACCGATTCCCGTAGCTGTCCGAGCTCGCTGTCGGAGCGATCGTTAAACGACCGTTCCTCCAAGAGCGCCAGCAAGCCCTCCATGAGGGTTACCACCGCAAGACGGGGAGAAGAAGACGCGATCTCCTGCCGTTGCCTAACCCGCTCCGCTTTTGAATGAGCCGCCAGCGGAATGTCCAGCCGGTGCAGGTCCCGCGATTTCACCTTCTTCTGTTCCAACTCTTCCCTCCGTTCCTTCCACGCATCCCACATCTTTTGGTCCTTATCCTCGCTTGAGCTTTGGTTGCCCTGCAGGACTTGGGAAAGAGTGGATGCCTCGGTGTAGCCGACAAGCTGGGCGGCCTCCTGCATGGAGAGCAACCCAAAACCGACGAGCTCGGCGAAGTTGCGCCGATTTGTCGACAACCGCTCCCATTCAATGATCTTGTACCCTCGCAGAGAGAGGTAGCAGATCAGCCGGATGCGCACGTCCCCATCGGGAAGCGATTTCCGGTAGAACCATCGCTCCACGGAGGATTGTTCAACGCCGCAGAACTCGGCGATGGGATGCCTTGCCTTTCCTGCTCCCTTTGAACCTTTGGGGAAGCGGGTAAGGAGGCCTGCTTTCAGGTGTTCCAGGCACTCTTCAAAATGCCCCCGAAACACCTCTTGTTGCTCGTGCTCCATTGAACACCTTTCTGTCTGTTGGTTTTCGAGGAACTGATGCAAACCAAGGCACACTGCCATTGGCAGGTTGGTTATAGCAAAAAGGGTAGCCGCTGTCAAGCGGCTATAAGCGACGCACTTTTAAGATGCAGTGTGCACCCGCGCAAATCGCCGGGGACCTACTTGCAATAAAACTTCTTTTTCTAGAGCAATAATTTCCCGCGGATCGGTTTTTTTGGTTCCGTTTACTTTTACTCCACCCTGCTCAATGAGCCGGCGCGCCTCGCTCTTGCTTACCGCAAGTTTTGCGGCGACGAGCAGGTCGGTAAGCGGGAGCGACTGTGCGCTCACCCGCACGAGCGGGATGTCGCGGGGCGTTTGTTTAGCGGCGAACACGTTTTCAAATTCAGCGACTGCTTGTTGCGCCGCCGTTTGCCCGTGATACAAGCGGACGATCTCGGAGGCAAGCGCCGCCTTTGCTTCTCGCGGCCCGCGGGATAAAATGTTTTTGATCTCTGCGTCGGACAGGGGTGTCGCGAGCGTAAAATAGCGCCCCATGAGACCGTCGTTAAGCGTCATCACCTTGCCGAACATATCGTTCGGCTCGTCGGTAATGTTAATGACGTTGCCCCACGACGAGGACATCTTGCGACCGTCCAATCCCTCCAGGAGGGGGGTCATCATGATGTCCTGCGGCTCTTGGCCGAACAGTTTTTGGACCGTCCTGCCGGTAAGCAAGTTAAATTTCTGGTCCGTGGCGCCGAGCTCAACATCGGCTTTTACCGCAACGCTGTCGTAGCCCTGCATGAGGGGATAGAGCACTTCGCGCAATGACACGCGTTTACCGGCTTTCATGCGCTTTGCGATATTCTCGCGCGCTTCAAATTCATGCAAACCGAACGCATCCGCCAGCTTGCCGATCTCGCGGAAGTCCAGCTTTTTGAGCCATTTTGAATTGTAGTGGATCTCGGTTTTTTTCTTGTCCAAGATCTTGAATGCCTGCGCAAAATATGTTTTTACGTTTTTTTGAACCTCTGCTTCGGAAAGCATCGGACGCTCGGCATCTTTGTCCGACGTGTCGCCGATAAGCGCCGTGAAATCTCCGACAATGAACACGGCCGTGTGACCGAGATATTGGAATGTGCGCAGTTTCCACAGAGAAAGAGCTCTCCCAATGTGGATGTTCGGACTGGTGGGATCGTTGCCGAGCTTGATGCGCAGTTTTTTGCCCGAAAGGAGCGCCTGGCGCAGGTGTTCTCTGGGAATCACCTCTTCCACTCCGCGCGTGAGTAGCCGCTCAACTGCCGCCGGATCGGTCTGTATTTTCATAGCCACATTCTAACGCAAGAACCTATAACCAACAATCACGCATGCGCACCGCGCCGCTCTTGTGAGAGACTAAAAGCGAAGTGCAGCCCTCGTTACCAGCCAGCAGGCACGAGGGCAAAACGGTCTCTCACGAGAGCGGCGCGGCGCGACTACCTCTTTCCTTTTATCACCTCATCAATAAGCCCGTACTCTTTTGCCTCGGCGGCGGTGAGGTAGTAGTCGCGGTCGGTGTCTTTCTCTATCTTTGAAAGCGGCTGACCGGTGTGCTTGGCAAGAATCTGGTTGAGCCGGTCGCGCAGTTTTATGATGTGCTTGGCGGTAATTTCCACTTCAATCGCCTGACCCTCCGCTCCGCCCATCACCTGGTGCAAAAGGATCTCGGCATTGGGCAGTGCAAACCGCTTGCCCTTGGCTCCGGAAACAAGCAGTACCGCGCCCATGGAAGCCGCCATACCGACACATATCGTGGAGACGTCGGGTTTGACGTATTGCATGGTGTCGTAGATGGCGAGACCGGCCGTAACGGAGCCGCCCGGCGTGTTGATGTAGATCTTGATGTCCTTCTTCGGGTCCTCGTGCTCCAGAAACAGTAGCTGGGCGATGACGAGATTTGCCATCGTCTCGCTCACCGGCCCGCCCAAAAAGATGATGCGCTCTTTTAAGAGGCGCGAATAGATGTCATAGGCCCGCTCGCCGTACTGCGATTTCTCTATGACGGTCGGAATGAGGTATTGGTAGGTTTCATCCATACGCTTACACTATAACGATACTAATATACTAATGTGTACTAATGCTACGAATACAAATCGCCTGTTATTCGCATTATTCGCGATTACTATATTTTCTCCAGAAACTCAAACACCTTCCTGTTCTGCGCTATGCCGTAACTATAGTCGTAGTATTTCTTCAGGTCAAGGTTTTGGCGTTTTGATTCTTCGTTCACCTCGTCGGGAATCGGTTCCAGCCGCTCATTCTTGGCGATTTTATAGATGATGAGGTGGGCAAGCACGCGCGCTGTTGCCTGTTCGCGCAGATCGGCGCGGAGCTGTTCGTTCGTGTACTGCGCCGTGAGACCCGCCGGCGCAAGTTCTCTCACCTCTTCCACCAACCCGTCCAGCGTCCGCTCAACCATGACAGGCGGGATACCCGCGCGCGCGGCCTTCCCTATTTCTTCCATCATTTTGGCGCGCAGGCGGTCGCGCTCCTTTTTTTCCTTCTCTATCACAAGTCCCTGGCGGATGTTTTCCCGCACCTGCGCGATGGTTTTAAAGTCCCTCCCGAGCCGGATGGCGAATTCGTCGGTGAGCTCCGGCAATGTCCGTTCAAAAACCGCCTTTACGCGCACGCTAAAATCAATGTTTTTGTTCTGGAGGTCCTTTTTCCAGTAGTCGGCGGGCGCGGCAAGGGCAAAATTGATACGTTCTCCTTCCGTATGCCCGATTAGGTGCTGATCAAACCCCGGAACGTAGCGGCTTGCCCCAAGCACAAAGCGATCGCCGGCGAGCGCGCCTCCCTCAAGCGGCTTGCCGTCAACGCGAGAGCTCACATCCGCCTCAACCAGATCCCCCTGCGCGGCGGGCCGAACCGCGCGCGTGAGGACCGCCCGCGAATCGCGCAACCACGAAAGCGTTTTTTCAATTTCCTCCTCGCCGACCGGTTGCGGTCGGCGCTCCGCCAAAATGCGGCCGGCGATCTTTTTGTAGTCGCCGAGAGCGACATCGGGGAATAGCGTCAAACGCGCTTTGAACCGCAGGCCGCCCTCGGCTTCGGTCGTCTCTGTCACTTCTATTTTCGGGGCGTCTATGAACACCCACTGGCGCTCATCCCGAATGTCGTTTAAGGTTTCCCGCGCCGCCGCATGCACGGCCTCGGTATATACCTTTTCCGGATCCACACCGGCGGACGCGATGTGTTCCGGCGCCATACCGGGCCGAAATCCTTTTACGGAAATATTCTTGAGCGCATCGGCGCGCGAGAGCTCTACATAGGGAATGAATTCGTCTTTTGAAAGCGTCACCTCAAGATCAACCTCCGATCCGGGCAGCTGCGTGATGTTTTTTTTCATACCACTGCTTTTTACCATTATCTGCGCCTCAGAGCAACACGGCGCACCGTTTCTGTTTCCCCGTGCGTAAACGATATCCACCGCGCGTGCGGCGGGATGTGCCGCTTTATTCTATCCGCCCACTCAACGAGGATGACGGCGTCCGGCTCTTTGAGCGCGTCGTAAAACCCGACGGGCGCGAGTTGTGCGCCGCGCCGTATCCGGTACGCATCCATGTGGTATATCCGCCGGATGTTCCTTTTCCCGCGCCGCGCAACCGGGTACGGCCGCATGATGAGAAATGTCGGACTGACCACCCGGTGCCGCTTGTTGAGCGCGCCGACAAACCCCTGCACGAAGGTCGTCTTGCCGCTCCCCAGGTCGCCGACGAGCGCGAACACGGCCGCGGCATTCCCTTTTTTTCCTTTTGCCGCGCGCGCAAATTGCCGCGCTACGCGCGCGCCCAACGCCTTCATCTGCGCGGCGCCGTGCAGTGTCTTAAACCCCGTCATTATCAAATGAGCTTATTGAGCGGCACATCCAAACCAAGGTGCCGATAGGAGAGCTCGGTGGCGACCCGGCCGGAGGGCGTGCGGGCGAGCAGACCCGTGATTATCAAAAACGGTTCGTGCACATCCTCAATGTTGCCCTTGTCGTCATTTAAAGCGGCCGCGAGGGTGGAAATGCCCACCGGCCCGCCGTTGAACTTTTCAATGATGGTGGTCAGCAGTCGCCGGTCGTAGGGCTCAAGCCCCAGCGCGTCAATCTCAAACATGTCCAGGGTTTTTTGTACCACTGAAACGTCAACGCTCTTTTGTCCGTGCACCTGCGCGTAGTCGCGCACGCGCTTTACCAGCCGATTGGCGACGCGCGGGGTGCACCGCGCGGCGCGCGCGATAGCCGTTACCGCCTCCGGCGTCATGTTCATGTTCAAAATGTTTGCCGAACGCTCTACAATAGCTCCTATATCCGCGGGTTCGTAGTAGTCCAGCTTGAACGACGCGCCGAAACGGGAGCGCAAGGGACCGGAGAGCAGGTTTGCGCGCGTGGTGGCGGCGATGAGGGTAAACGGCGGCAGATCAAGGGCGACCGTGCGCGCGCCGGGGCCTTTGCCGACCACCAGGTTGAGTTTGCGCGCCTCCAGGGCCGGATAGAGCACTTCCTCTATCATACGGTTGAGCCGGTGCGCTTCGTCTATGAAGAGGATGTCTCCGCGCTCAAGGTTGGTGAGCACCGCCGCCACGTCGCCTATTTTTTCCAGCGCCGGCCCGGAGGTGACCTTGAGATTTGCCTTCAGTTCGCGCGCGACCAGATGCGCCAGCGTCGTCTTGCCCAAACCCGCCTGGCCATAGAAGAGCAGGTGGTCGCAGACCTCCTGGCGCTGAGTTGCCGCCGTGAGCATGACGTGTAGTTGCTGTTTTACCTTTTCCTGGCCGACATACTCCGCCCACGTGGCCGGACGCAGTAAGACGTCTATCGCCTGATCGTCATGGTGAGAGGCGGCGGGGGGTTTGGTAGTCATATCGCGAGGGGTTGACATCTAATATCTGCTATGCTAGAATACTGCGCGTTGCGTTTACGGCTATCAGCCGTGAAAGCATTGATCTGGGGGCTAGGAATTGTTCTTAGGCTACGGATGGCTCGGCTCCGGCTCGGCCATTCCTCGGGACAATTCTACCTTTGTTTCTCCACGAAACACTTATGCCCTCAGATCAATGCTCTCATGCGCGCGTGAGCCAGGCAATCGGCCCGGTTACCTCGGCGACCTCTTCAAACGTCGTGATACCGGCGAGCACCTTGAGCACGCCGTCCTGCTGCATGGTCACCATGCCGCGGCGCAGCGCCTGTGATTCAATTTCCGACCCGCCGGCCTGTTTGACGATCAAATTCTCCAGCCATGCTTCAGAGGCAAGTGCTTGATGCTTCGCGTCTAAACGCAATTTTTCATATTCGGGATCGTTTAACAGAAGCTCAAAAATAGCTATCCGGCCTTTGTATCCGCTGCCGTTGCACGCTTCACAGCCATTTTTGTTCGCGCTGAAGACACGCGGCTCGGACAGGTCTGTTTTGTCCACGCGATCGGGCAGTTTTGCCATGAACGCTTCTATTTTTGCGCGCATATCCGGCGCTATGTTTTTTTCCTGCTTGCAATGTTCGCACAGCCGGCGCACCAGACGCTGGGCGATTATTAAATTCAGCGCCGGGCCGATGCTCGTGGCCCGCACACCCAGGTCAAGCAGGCGGGGGATGGCGCCCGAGGCCTCGTTGGCGTGGATGGTGGAAAATACCAGATGGCCGGTGAGCGCCGCTTGAATGGCTATTTCGGCGGTCTCTTTGTCTCTAATTTCGCCAATGAGAATGGAATCCGGGTCCTGCCGCATGATGGAGCGCAGGCCGTTGCCGAACGTGTAGCCCGCCTCCTCGTCCACCTGCGTTTGCTCAACGCCCTCCAGGTGGTACTCAATGGGATCCTCTATCGTCACTATTTTTACTTCAGGGGACAGCTTCGTCCGCAGAAACGCGTACAGCGTGCTCGTTTTGCCCGACCCGGTCGGCCCGGTGTTGAGGATCATGCCGTTGGGCCGCTGGAGCTCCGTTTTGATTATCTCAAGATCGTCTTGCCGCAAGCCGAGCTGGGGGAGGGTGAGATTGATAACGTCGGGGTCAAGCACGCGCATGACGATTATTTCTCCGTACTCGGCCGGCGCCAGCGCGATGCGCAATTCAATGTCTTTGGCCGGCAAGCCGATGGTGAACCGGCCGTCCTGCGGACGGTCGGAAACGTTTATTTTCAAATTGGCGAGCAGTTTGATGCGGGAGACGATGCTCCCATACAGATCGCGTCCGAGGTCAGCCGCGACGTCATGGAGCACGCCGTCAATGCGGTAGCGCAGTTTTACCTTTTTCTCTTCCGGTTCAAAGTGGATGTCGGAGGCGCGGTTGGCAAGCGCGCCCGATATGGCAACTTCCAAAAATTCGGTTACCGAGCTCTGTTTCGGGTCAAAACTCTCAACGGCCTTGGTAACGCTAGCCAGTTTTTGGAGCTCACCGGTGAGCGCGATGACGCGCTCTTTTTCAATGTTGACGCGGCTGGTGATAGGCGCCTTATCGGGCGGCACAAACTGGTAAAAACGCCACAGGTGCTCCAGCCCGCGCATGGAGACGGCAAACACCTTCACCTGTTTGCCGGCGGCGGCAAACTCCGCGATGAGTTTTTGCACCTCGGGATGTTCCGGCTCGTAGGCCGCGAGGGCGACGACGGGGGATTTGAACTCAAAGACGGCGGCGTTTATTCTGCGCGCCCGGTCTTCAGGAATCATCTTGAGCGCCTCAACTTTCACCGGCGCGGTGGCGACGTCTAGATACACAACGCCGTCCTTTTCCGCGCGGCGCTTGGCATCGCGTTCTTCCGCCTCGTGCCGCAGTTTTTGCAGACGCTCATCAAGCGCTGATATGGCCAAAGGCATCTTGGTACCAGCGTACTCCAAACATTTTTCCGCCACAAGCGCATGCAATGGCGAGAGATGTCTGTAAAACCAGAACAGCATCTCCTGTCGGCACCGGCGGTTTCCCGCCTCCAGCGGAAATCCAGTACATATTAGCCCCGTCTGTCATTCCCGTGAAAACGGGAATCCAGTCCACCACTGGTACTGGATTATCCGGTCAAGCCGGATAATGACAGGAGAGGGGCGGATAATGACAGAAAAAACCGCTATTGACTTATGTGGTCGCGGCGTGCTATAATGCAGACGTCCTGAAACGCCGAAAAAAGGCCCTAAGGAGGGTCTTCCCATGATCCGACAGCTCCTTCTCGCTCTCTCCCCCGTCTTCGTTCTCGGGGGCTGCCGATTCCACGCAGGCCCCTACTCCCAGCCGACACACCCGCCGAATCTGGTGTTCGCGGTGCCCGGATTCGCGGGGACGGCCGTTCAGATCGTGAACGGCACGCCGGACATCCTCCTGGACGTCTGGAGTCGGGGAGCGCTCCTGCGCGCCAACCTCGCCCCCGGCGAAGTGTTCGCGCTGGAACTCCCGCCGACCCCGCGCGGCACGAGCGCGACCTACGCGGTCAGCGCCGTGGGGAAGAACTTCTCCACGAAGGCATTCGTGGGAAGCGCGAGCCGGACCTTCTACGCCGGAGACAACAACTCCGGCCGGAGGGAGGAGGCGTGGAATATCTCCCGGTGGGATCTGCGGTAGTAATACCGCGCATCCCCGGAGACAGCCGACGGGCCCGTGGCTTCACCGCTACGGGCCCTTACTATTTGTAAATTGATTGCGAAATATGAACTGGATTCCCGCTGGAGTTTACACTCGCGAAAGCGGGTGCGAGAATGACAGAAGAGAAGGCAGAGGTCTTGACACAGGAACCGCGCCCGTGCTACTATCCAAGCCGGTTCTTACACGTTCCCCACAACCCGTTTCTCCGGCTTGCGCCGGAGACGAAGACCCATGCGACACATCGTCGCGTTCCTGCTCATGACACTCGGTGTCGGGTGCATCAGCACCGAGCCGTGTTTCTACCGTGATCCACCCCCGCGCGAGTCGGCGGTGATCGCGGACGCCTCCACCCCCAAGGTGGTCGGCGGCACCACCAAGACCGCTCCGGTGCCGGTTTCCGACGGAGACGGCGTGCTGGTCCTCAACCGCACCGGCACCGTGGTGGAAATCCTGCTGGACCGCACGTCGGTTCGGCAGGAACTCCTGCCGGGGGAGTACTGCGATGTCCCCCTGGACGTGGAGAAGGGAGAGCGGAAGGTCACAGTGCTCTGCCGCACGGAGAGCGGCGACGTGGTCTTCAGCGAGACGCGGGTTTACAAGAAGCCCGCGCCGCCGCCCGCCCCGGCGACGTTCGGCATGACCCGCGATCGGTACAGGGTCGCGGCGGACGCGGCAAAAGCCGCGGCCGACTCCCCGATCAACGAGATCTGGGAGGTGGAGATTACGCTGACGGCGTGGCCGCCCCCTTCCGTCCCGCCGGCCCCTCCCGCGTCCGCGCCCGCCTCGCGGCCGGCCGGACCGTAACAACCCTGCGGGCAGTTCCTGCCCGCAGGAAACAGTGAGAACCCGAAACCGTGTGAACGGCTCCGGGTTCTTTTTTGTTTGCTTGTATTGGTATTATTAGTATGCATTAGTATATTAGCATCGCGGTATATTGGCATCGCATTTATCTCATGTCCGGTCATTCCAAATGGAGCCAGATAAAACACAAGAAAGGCGCTACTGACCAAAAAAAGGCGGCTGTATTTTCCAAACTTTTGAACGCCATTGCGGTGGCGGCGCGGGAAAACCCGAACCCCGACTTCAATCCGCGTCTGCGCAGTACCATTGAAAAGGCGCGCGCGGCAAACGTCCCGGGCGAGAATATTGAGCGGGCGATCAATAAATCCGGCGAGACAAAACAGCTGGAGGAGGTGATCATTGAAGCATACGGACCGGAGGGGTGCGCGCTCATCATTGAAGGCATCACCGACAACACCAACCGGACCATTCAGCAGGTGCGGCAGATCCTTGCCGATCACGGCGCCAAGATGGCGGAGCAGGGGAGCGTGCGCTGGGCGTTTGAACATACTGGCGGGGCGTGGCGGGCAAAATTTCCCCAGTCCGTATCTTCTGACGCGCAAAAGGATCTCGCCGCACTGGTAAGCGACCTTGAAGAGCATGCAGATGTTCAACGCATAATTACCAACGCGGCAACTAACGACCGATGACACATGCGTATCCTCGGCATTGATCCGGGCACCACGCGCATCGGCTACGGCCTCATTGAAAAGGGGCGCGAATTCTCCTTGGTTGACTACGGCATCATAGAAATTAATTCCGCAAACAAACATGCGGGCATTACGGAGCTCGGCGCGCGCATGGACGCGCTCATCGCGCGGTCGCGGCCAGATATCTCCGGTGTTGAACAGCTGTTTTTCTCAAAGAACCAAAAGACGGCTCTCGCGGTCGCCCAGGCGCGGGGAATCATATTGAACAAGCTTCTCACTGCCCGCATACCGGTGTTTGAATGCACGCCCAACCAGGTGAAGCAAACGGTTGCGGGGTTCGGCAATGCGGATAAGCGCGCGGTGGCCGCGATGGTGCGAAAACTTCTTCGCATTGAAACGCTTTCCGGTCACGACGACGCCTCTGACGCGCTCGCCATTGCCATCACTGCCGCGTACCACTATGCGTTTGCCCAAAAAACCGGCGGGACTCTCTAGCACCCTTGGTTTTCCTGTGGATAACGCGATTGACATAAAAAGTTCGATTACTATACTTAACCCTACGTTTGGTGCATTTTCATCAACCACACAAAGGTCGTACCTATTTTAGACACCCATGCGCATAGACATGCTACAGCGCGGATACAATCTTTCCGATCAGACCGACCCCGAAGAAGAGCTTGATAAAACAGCGGAAGGGGAAACCGACGATCTATTAGACGGCGACAAAGATGAAAAAGAGGAAGAAGACGAGGAGGATGAAAAAAGCGAGGAGGGTGATATATAGGACCGGCACCGCATATTAAAACCCCGCCGCGCGTTTGCGCGGCGGGGTTTTTTGTGGCACGGTGTGATTATACCCATGCCTACCAGAATGAAAACGCGTCTGCGCGGGATACGGCGAAAACATCTTTTTATCGGCGCGGGTGCGGGCGCGGCCGCCACGGTTCTTTTTTTATCCGGCTGGGTTTTTTTGATCGTAAGCACCCTGCCGTCTCCCGCGCTGATTGAAAACCGGCGCGTCGTGCAATCAACGAAGATATTTGATCGGACGGGTACCGTGCTCCTCTACGAGATCCACGGCGAGGAAAAGCGCACCATCATCCTGTTTGATGAAATGCCGCAGACCGTCAAACAGGCGACGGTTGCGATTGAAGACGCTGGGTTTTACTCGCACGACGCGCTGGAGCTTAAATCCGTCCTGCGCGCGTTCCTGACCAACCTCCTGCGCGGGCGCATCGTGCAGGGCGGATCCACTATCACCCAACAGCTCGCCAAAAAGGCGTTCCTCACCGACGAACGGACGGTTTCGCGCAAACTCAAAGAGCTCATCCTCGCCTTCCAGTTGGAACGCCGGTTTTCCAAAGATGAGATCCTCGCCGCCTATCTCAATCAGATTCCCTACGGCTCAAACGCGTACGGCATTGAGGCGGCAAGCCAAACGTTCTTTTCAAAACCGGCTCGCGATCTCACCCTCGCCCAGGCGGCCACCCTCGCCAGCTTGCCAAAGGCGCCTTCTTTTTATTCCCCGTACGGGTCGCATGTTGAAGATCTCATAAACCGCCAGCGTTACGCGCTTGATCAGATGGCGGCCTCGGGATTTATCACCGCCGAAGATCGCGATGGCGCGCTCAACGAAAAACTGGTGTTTACCAAGCCGTTCACCGGCATTAAAGCCCCGCATTTCGTCATCGCGGTCCAGGAATACTTAAGTGAACGCTACGGCGAGGATTTTATCCAAACACAGGGGCTCAAGGTTATCACCACGCTTGACTTTGAGCTCCAGCAACTGGCGGAACGGGTGGTCGCCGAGGGGGCACAGCGCAATGAAGAATTGTATAAAGGAAACAATGCCGCGCTCGTGGCCCAAGACGCCCGCACCGGACAGATACTCGCGCTCGTCGGTTCGCGCAACTACTTTGATGTTGAGCGTGAGGGCAACTTCAACGTCGCCACGCAAGGTCTGCGCCAACCGGGCTCGTCCATAAAACCGTTCGTCTACGCGGCGGCGTTTGAAAAAGGATACACGCCGGAAACTATCGTGTTTGACCTGCAGACCGAATTTGACACCACCGGCGACCCTAAAAAGAGCTATATTCCGAACAACTACGACGAGAAGTTCCGCGGCCCCGTCAGCTTGCGCCAGGCGCTCGCCCAATCCATAAACATCCCTGCGGTGAAGGTGCTCTACCTCGTCGGACTTTCCGACGCGCTCAAGACCGCTCGCGCGTTCGGTCTCTCCACCCTTACCGAAATAAGCCGGTACGGCCTCTCGCTCGTCCTCGGCGGCGGCGAGGTGCGTCTCATTGATATGGTCAATGGATACGCCGCGTTCGCCCAGGACGGCATAGCGCATAAACAATCACTGGTAGTGTCCGTCTCGCTCGGCGATAAAGTGCTTGCATCGTACCGTGACAAGCAAACGCGCGTCATCGGCGCGCAATACGCGCGGACCATCAACGATATCCTCTCCGATACGGAAACGCGCGCGCCGCTCTTTGGCGCCAGCATGAACCTCACCACATTGCCCGACCGAGAGATCGCCCTTAAAACCGGCACGACGAACGACTACCGCGACGCCTGGGCTATCGGTTACTCGCCGTCGCTTACCGTCGGCGTATGGGCGGGAAACAACGATAATACGCCGATGCAACGCAAGGGCGGCTCCATCCTCGCCGCCGTGCCGATATGGCACGCGTTCATTGCCGAGGCATTTAAAAACAAACCTGTGGAAACGTTCATAAAACCGGATACTGCCGAAGTTGATAAGCCGGTCCTTAAAGGAAATTATGTCGTTGACTACCAATTCCAAGATCAGCACTACCCGCAGATCCATACCATACTCAACTATATTGATCGCAATGATCCGCGCGGCGCAGAACCGCTACAGCCGGAAAAGGACCCTCAATTTTCAAATTGGGAAAAACCTGTCATCGCATGGGTCGCCGGAAACGTCCCGAACCCGGAAACATTCAATAAAGAACTGCCAGCGGGGAGCATCGTGGTCTCCCAGGATATCATCGCGCTGTCTCCGAAACTATCAGTAGACATCACCGCCCCCGCAAGCGGGGAGTTTATAACCGCTTCTTCAGCGGTGGAGGCGCGTGTTGTATCACAAACAGCCATACAAAAAATTGAATTCTTGGTGAATGGAGTGGTGGCTGATACTATAACATCAGGATTAGGGGCTTCCTTCACGTATAAAAAACCACTTTTAAACATTCCGCTAAAGCTGCAAAACATCTTTTCCGTCACGGCGCTTGATCAAGACGGCACTGCGGCAAAACAAGAGGTGATAGCGTTCCTTAAACCTTAATCGGCATCACGAGGTAAAAATACGAAACATCTTCTGTCGCTTTTATGACGGCTGGTTTCGTATCGCCATTCACAAGGAAGGTAATTTGATCGCCTGTTATCACGCGCAAACCATCAAGAACGAACCTCCAATTAAAGCTCACGTTTTTGAATTCAGCCCCTTTGCATTTAATGGGGATGAGGTAGGTATTTTCTCCCAAGGACTGGCTTGCGGAAAAAACCGCAAGCGTTTTTCCGCCTTCCTGCACACTCATCTTGATATCGTTCGCTTTCCCGGAAAAACTACTGACCAGCTTGACCGCACTTATAAGTTTTTCCTTGCTCACTGAAAGTTCCGTCTCATTTGTTTTCGGAATTATCTGTTCGTATTCAGGGTAGCGGCCGTCAATGAGGCGCGAAATTATTTCCTGTTGCTGGTTTTTAAAAACGATCTGATTCACATCCACCTGCATCAGCACGGCATCATCATCTTTGAATATCCGCATGACCTCCTGTGCGGTTTTAAGCGGTATGATGCACTGTACTCCCTTCTGCATGCTGGTTTTAAATTGCTTTCCGATCAGTGTTTTTTCCGCCAACCTGAAACTATCCGTTGCGACAAACTTCACCGATGACCCGTCGGTTACTAATAACACCCCGCTCAATTCCGGACGTATCTCGGATATCTGCGCGGAACCCATAACGCTTCCCATTGCCTCCTTGAGAACGTGGGTTGAAAACTCAATGGAACAATCTTGATTCTCTATTTTGGGAATGATGGGAAATTCCTCCCTCGGCATCCCTTGTATGCGCGCCTGGTAATTATCGGTTTGTACCAGCAGGTTGTGCGCATCCGTCTGTAAGCTTATCCGCTCACTGTCGCTGTTCGCGACGATGCTTAACAGTGTGGTGAGCGAAACAGAGACACCGCCCTCTTCAATTATTTTAGCCTGTAAGAATTTTGTGATGCCCAGTTCAAGGTTTGTGGTCGCCACACGAAGTTTTCCTCCTTCGGTTGCAATGAGTACGTTTTTTAAAATAGGGAGTGCGTTGCTGTCCCCCGTGCCGTGCTCAACAGCCGAAAGCGCTTCCCGTATATTCTCTTTTAAACAGATACATTTCATATTGTAGTAGTAGTTAGTGTGTTGACAACTCTGTGGAGAACCATGTATTTCCCTTGTTCTGCCGCGCTATCCACCTGTGTGATTCTCTGTGGATAGTATATGATTTTCTGTGGGTATCATTTCTGCTTCCGTTCATGCTTTTTTATACCGCACTTTTTTTCCCCTATCTTTTTACCGACTATCACCATCTCATCAACACCTTATCCTTCTTTTGTTATTAATTCTTTTATGGCAAAAATTTTATGGTGGAGGTTTTGGTTTTGATTCATTTCGCGGTTTATCTTTTCATACGCATAGATGGCGGTCGTGTGGTCTCGCTTGCCGAGCTTCCTGCCGATGTATGGGTAGGAGAGGTTTAGTATATCGCGCAGGAGATACATAGCAACTTGGCGGCACTCGGCAATTTCCTTCTTCCGGGAGCGGTTAATGAGGTCAAAGATAGATATCTCATAGAAATCACCGACCGCCTTTATGACGTCGTTCGGGTTGATGTTCTTTGTCGGTTGCTGGACGGAATCGGTGATGACCTGCTCAACCGCCTTCACCCCTATCTCTTCACCCCCCCTGCTCTTTAAAAAAGCGATCTTATTCAACTCCCCCTCAAGTTCCCTGATATTTTTCTGTATTTTTGACGCAATAATGCCGATTATTTCATCGGAGAGCGCCAATCCCTTTTCCTGCAGCTTTGTCTTAATAATAGCCGCACGCAGTTCGTAATCGGGGTAGCTGATATCAACCATCATTCCCCCTTCAAAGCGCGAGCGCAGACGATCTTCCAGCGTGGGGATGAACTTCGGCGCCCGGTCGGAGGAGATGATAATTTGTTTGTTGTTGTCGTAGAGCGCGTTGAATGTGTGAAAAAACTCCTCTTCCGTCGCCGCTTTGCCGGCGATGAATTGAATGTCGTCTATAATCAGCACGTCAACCAGGCGATACTTTTCTTTTATTGTTTCCATCCGCTTGTTGCGGATGGCCCAGATAACATCGTTGGTGAACTTTTCCGATGAGACATACCGCACGCGCACCTTGCTGTGGTACGCGTTTTTAATTTCGTTGCCGGCTCCCTGGATGAGGTGCGTCTTGCCCAGCCCCACGCCGCCGTAAATGAACAGCGGGTTATATTTGTATCCCACCTCCTGCACTATTGCCTGCACCGCCGCGTGCGCAAGCTCGTTTGATTTGCCGACCACGAACGAATTGAACGTGTAGCGGGGATTAAGGTTCGTTTCCGGATCAACCTTCGTTTCCGCGAAACTCAACTGTCCCATGTCTTCGGGTTTAAACTGCTGGGGAAGCGTGGCGGCGATCTTTTGCTGGTGCTGGGGCATCACCACAAACTCAACCTTGCGCGTTGTTTCGTCAAGGTTGCGCAGGGCGCCGAGGATTATCTTGTAGTACTTGTTTTCAATCCACTCTTTTGAAAAATGGTTCGGCAATGATATGAGCGCGGTGCCATCCCGCTTGTCCATCAGTTGGCTGTTTTTAAACCATGTGGCAAAATTCGGGCGGGAGATCTGCAATTCTATTTCGGAAAGCGCCGATTGCCAGAACTGTTCAAGGTTCATAGGTATGATTGTAAGTCCCGCGCGCGTAGTGTCAAAACCGCAAAAGGAGATAACCTGTGCACTTCATGTGGATAAGTCATTTTTAGGTGATGCGCCGCCCGCGCTGTTGAAAAATACCTCTCAAGCGTCTATCATCATAGCATGTCGAGAACACATCAACCCAGGAAGCGGAAGCGCAGGCGGACACACGGCTTTTTAAAGCGTATGCGGACCTCCAGCGGCGCCCGCGTGGTTCGCCGGCGGCGCGCGAAGAAACGGCGGCGGCTCACGGTGTAGCATGTTGCCTAAGAATAGGCGCGTGCGCGTGCAAGCATATGCCAACACCCGCGCGGTATCTGTGCGGCGCAGTCCCGCATTCACCGCTAAGCGTTTTCCCAGCGCCACGCCGCACGCCCGTTTCGGTCTTGTGGTGGGTAAGGCGGCCGCACGAACCGCCGTGGCCAGAAACAGAACCCGCCGGCGCATCTGCGCCGCTCTCGCCGAACGTTTTCTGGACATCGCGCCGGCGGATTACCTCATCATCGCGAATGCGTCGGCGGTTGCCATGAGCGTGTCGCGCATTGCTGAAGAGTTGAAAAAAGTTCTCTAACCGATCTCGCAACCCATGTCATTTCTCTTCAACGAATTGTTGTACCGCCCCCTGCTCAACGCGCTCATCGCGCTCTACAACACCGTCGCGTTTCACGACGTCGGCGTCGCCATCATCATTCTCACCGTCATCATACGGTTCGTTCTCTATCCTCTCTTCTACAAAAGTTTTAAGAATCAGGCGCTCATGCAGAAACTTCAGCCGGAGATCCAGCGCATACAAAAAGATCATAAAGAAAGCAGGGAAAAGCAGGCGGCGGCCATGATGGCGCTCTACAAGACCCACCGCGTGAATCCCTTTTCCAGTTTTCTGCTCATCCTCGTCCAACTGCCCATTCTCATCGCGCTCTACCAGGTCTTTTTAAAGGGGCTTTCAGAGGCGACCGCCGCAAATCTCTACGGCTTTATCTCCGCGCCGGAGATCATCAACCCAACCTTCCTCGGCTTGATTAATATCACCGTGCCCAGTATAGTTATCGTCGGGTTGGCGGGCATCGCGCAGTACGTTCAAGCAAAGACGATGGCTCCGCCACGTGCAACCGGCTCCGGGGAACTTTCCACCGCGGAGCGCATGAGCCGCAACATGGTGTTTATATCACCACTCATCACCGTACTGCTCCTCTATTCGCTCCCTGCCGCCGTCGGTCTCTACTGGCTGACCACATCGGTTTTCTCGGCGGTCCAGCAGGTTATCATCAACAAACATCTGCGCGTCGGTGACAGTACCCATGGAACAATTGCAAACAAAAGTTAAAACACTCCTTGAACTCGCCGGTTTTAACGAACCGGTGGTTGTGGTAAACCAAGAAAGCCGCAAGCTTGAAATTTTTGTCAATGAAGGCGAGTGGTTTAAAAAATGGCTGCCGACGGTGGTCAGCGATCTGGACTACCTCGTGAAGCTCGTTTCAAAAAAAGAAACGCAGGAGACGTTTTTTGTGGACGTCAACAACTACCGCAAAGAGCGCGAACGGCTCATCGTTGAGCTGGCAAAAGCCGCCGCGCGCAAAGCGTTCATGGAAAAGCAGGCGATCCGCCTGCCGGCCATGAATGCCTATGAACGCCGCCTGGTGCACGTGGAACTTGCCGTCCACCCGGACGTGCGGACCGAAAGCGAAGGAGAGGGAAAAACACGCTCGGTCATTATCAAACCGATCTAGTCCGAAAGCTTGAGCGCGTAGATCTTCTGGTCAAGGCGGTTTTTAAACAGTAATCGTTTGGTTTGTATCTCAAGGCGGCTGACATCAAGTGCTGTTTCATTCTTATCAAACACCGTGTACACGTTTCCCGTTTGCACGTTACCGACGATGATGCGGTCATCGGTGTAGAGTTTTTCCTTTAGGTAGTCGTCCGGCAGAACCGTTCCGGCCGGAAATGATTCCGGTACGCCGCAGTAGAACTGTGTTTCGGCCAGCGCGCATTTCTCGGGGAGCGTGAGCGGCACCGCGGCGGCGAGGAGAGATTGGTTTTTATCGTTGATCGCCGTCAGCTCGCTTTCCGTTTCGCCATTTGTGAACTTTAGGCCGTAGGCGGCTCCGGGTGCCCAGCGTGTGGTGAGGCCGTTTTCTTCGGCGACAACCGTCCGCACCTTCTTTGTTTTTATGTTGACCGCCCACAGAGATCCGGCAAATTGCGCGGATGGGCGCTGGGTCAAAAACACCTCATCCGGCGTTTCCCACACAAGATCAAGGTCTTCCGCATTAAACGATATGATATCGGCTGTTTTGCCGGTTGCAAGGGTCAGCAGAGAGAGCGTTTTTTTCTCTCCGCTCTGTTTCAGGTAGGCGATCCTGCTTCCGTTCGGGTCCCACGCGGCGGCGAGCGCGCCTGCCGGTAGCGGCTGCCATGCGGCGGTTTCGGTGTCAAAAATGGAAAAGGTCGGTGTTGCGGCGGAGCCGAACGAGACAATGGCGCGTGCCCCGTCGGGGGAGGGTTTGACGACCGCAAGATTTTCAATAGTTTGTGACGTCAGATTTGTTTCTTTCCCGTCCGCGGCGCCGATACGATAGATCTCTCCGTGGGGCGCGAGGTAATAAAGATCTCCGGTTTTTTGATTCACCCAGTAGTCAAACGCCGGATTATTAGTAATCGCAACAAGAACTTCCTGGGCGGTGTTGGTGACGGAGGGTTGGACGTTTGCAACAGGCAAGTTGGTCTTGTTAAAAACAACAAACCACAATGCGATAATTGCACCCGCGCACAACAATCCTGTAATAAGTACAATAGAAGCTCGCTTCATGGTGTTGAGGTGATTTTTTCTTGGCTGGAGGCGTTGTATGAGTTTCCTTTTGCGTCGGTGATATGCACCAGCACCTTAAACTTTAGACAGCCGCCGCAGGTGGGCATACCATACGCGGCCGGATCTACGGTTACGGCATACTTATCTGGCGGCATCTTTCCGCCTAAAAGCACCCAAGATGAAAAGGCGACTTTTCCGGCAACTTTTGACCCCCCCGCATAGTACAGGCTGAACCCCGATACCGTTTCACCCTCTGCTTGATTATAGCTCCACCCGAGAATAAGAACATTGGCGGTTGGAGATACGGACAATTCCGGTTCACTCAACAACGGTCCGGCAAGGGAAATCTCATTACTTGGGTCGCTGAATTTTCCTTCTTGGAATGCTTTTACTTGGAACAAAGTTATTATTGACGGCGTCGTGTACAGTTCATAGGGGATTGCGGAGTTTGTGCCAGAAATGCCGCTTGCAAGCCCTTTCCACTGGGCATTGGGCTCGGAAAAAATTTTGTATTCTACAAAAAACTCAACGGGGCCGGGATTCGCCGGGTTTGGCGTGTAATTCCAGGTAAGTATTTCTTGTCCCGTATCCTGTTTCTGTGATTTTAAATTTGTCGGCGCCGGCACAAACCCGGGCGGAGGCGGCGGAGGGGGCGGGAGGGGAGCAACCGATTCAGCCGTCGGTTCCTTGAGTTCCGGCAGTTCCGGATTGATGAGGGAGACGATGAATACGGAAGCGATGAGCAGTATCAGACCTAGCACCGCCTGCAAAATCCTGTCTTTTGCGTCTTCTTTTGAAGGGATCGCTTCGGAAACGGTATACTCCACCGCGCCGATGACGATCATCACCATGGCGAGAAGCGCGCCGAACCCGATGCCAAACGTGTAGATGGTTTTAATGTATTGTCCGATGCCGGTCACGCTTTGGGATGCGCCTTGGGTGCCTGAAAACGGCACAATGAGTTCATAAGCGGCTGCGTGGTGCGGGTGTGAGGCGGCGGCAAATGCAAACAGCAGTGCCGCGGTCAACCCGAACATAAAAAATGTTGTAATGCGGGGCATGGCGTTATTTAACTTCAAACACCGCTGAACTGCGCGCAAACTCGGCCGGATTTGACGCGTTGTACGCGCTTACCGAAACGGCAAGGCGGTCTCCGGAAGCGGCGCCGGTCGCGTTGAGAGTCAATCGGTCCGGCGCGGCGCTTTCACCTTCCGCAGTCCGGTTATTTGCGGACCACGAAAAACCGAGTTTTGTTTGGCTTTGTACGTTGAAAAAGTACGGTGTTGCGCGAAGGGTGATGACGCCTGCCGGTACGCGTCCGCCCACAAACGGCGCGCGCAAGACCACCTCCGGACTTGCGACGGGGACAGACGTCGTTTTTTCAAGCAGCGCGCCTTTATAGTTTGGCAGAAACGTTTTTATGGTGGCCAATCCGGCATTGCCAAACGGCAATTTAAAAGCGAATTGTTCCAACCCGACCCCTTTTTGGTACAGCTTGCCGTTAACCAGCCAGTTTATTTGCGTGTTTGAAAGATTTGCAAAAACGCCGCCTTCAAGCACATCCACCGCGGCAACCACCACCGTGTCTTTAACGGGGAGTGTTTTGCCGCGGTAGTCGGAGGGGACAAAGTTGTTGGAGCGCCACGTTATGACCACTTGCGGCGCGCTTTGCGCGCCGGCGAGGTGTACTGCCGCAAAAACCGCGACGACGATTGCTGTGCTGTGCACTATAAACTTTGTGCGCATCTTTTGTGGATAGTATACCACGATTGCGCCCGAAGCCGCTCAAGACGTCTTGCCGGCGGAGATATTCTTCATTTTTTCCACTATTGGCACACCCGCTTGTTTCGGGTGGTTGTGCATGTAGGCCTCTACGACAAATACCACGAAGAGGGTCGGTACCCATGGGAGCAGATTTGAAGCGTACTTTATTATTTGGCGCCCGAGTTTTGTCACCGCCTTGTCTTTTTTGGACCAGTAAAACCACGCGGTCATCATCGCGGTAAATCCGGCCTGGATAAACGGGGTAACTGCCGCTCCGATGCCGGTGAAATCAAGGAGCGTGCAAAAGACGTCAACGATGAACAGTATGAGCCCGAAAAGGACTATTTCTCCCAAACTGACTTTAGGGAGAGCAGCTTCTTGTTCCATGGGCGTAGTGCCAAAGCGTGCTACCGCGGCGCGCCTTTTTGCTCAAGAATCTGTTCCGGCTTGGTGGTGATTATTTTGTCCTCCAGATACGAGGCCACCACCTGAATGGCGACGCGGTTAAGGCCCGCGAAGAACAGGCCGTGTCCTATTTCCGATTCCAGCAGAAGATTTTTTTCGCCCTCGGTCAGATTGAACGTTTTAGCGACCAGTTCAATGGAGGCGGGCGCCTGCTTGAGCAGGATCTGGATGGTGGAGTTGGTGATGATGGGCCGGCCGTAGGGGGAGCGTAAGAAATCCTCCACGTCCTGGGTGATGGTGGTAACGCCGAGAAAATATTTGCGCGCCCGCTTGACGAGACCGAAGAGAAACGACGCCGCGTCTTCGTACTTCATCATCCACCACGCCTCGTCAATGATCATGATGCGTTTTTTGAGATTCGCGCGCACGAGATTCCAAATGAAGTTCAAGATGATGTACATGGCTATCGGCCGCAATTCCTCTTCCAGGTCGCGGATGGAAAAGACGATGAGCCGGTTCTTAATGTCCAGGTTCGTGGGGCTGTTCATGAACCCCGCGTAGCTTCCTTTGGTAAACCGATAGAGGCGTTCGGCCAGACCGCGCCCGCCTTCCATGTTGTGCAAAACCGATTCCATGTCTTCTAAAAGCGGCGGTTGGGCCCGCGCAAAGTCCTTGCCAGGCACTATTTCGCGCGACGCGTATGTCTCGCTGATGGCCCTGTCCAGCATCGCTTCCTCGTCCACCGTCATTTTGCCGAGCATAATTTTCAAAAGCCCGGTGAGGTTGATGATGTGAGAGCGCAAGACATCCGCCGGATCTTCGTCTGCCGGCACGATGGGTATGTCAAAGGGGTTGATGTGGTGGCCGGAGGTGAGCGAGATGCGGAAGAAACTGCCCCCGACCGCCTCGGCGAGTTTTTCGTACTCGTTTTCCGGGTCAACGATGATGATGTCAATGCCCATCATGAGCAGGCGGATGGCTTCCAGTTTGGTGGCGTATGATTTGCCGGAACCGGACTTTGCGAAAATGACCATGTTTGAGTTTTCCAGCGAGAACCGGTCAAAAATGACTATGGTGTTGTTGTGGCGGTTGATTCCGTACATGATGCCGGCTTCCGTGGTGAGGTTGAGCGAGACGAACGGGAAAAACGACGACACCGGACT